>URYE01000009.1 GCA_900551945.1 uncultured Eubacterium sp.
TACCATAAGAAATATATTTATGGGCTTTTTTATTTGTCGAACTCACGTTAAATTACTATGATGATGAACACATTTTTAACAAGGAAAATGCACTGAATGGTTTTGAAAAGGCATTAATTGCTTGTTTAATAATGAAATCTGACTTACTCGCATTGTATAATAATGGATTTGGAAGTTTAATTCAACAGACTTTCAACCGCTATACTATTGAATTTGCTGGAAATATGCCTATGAATTCTATAGAAAGATACAAATTATATTTTATAGCCGGAGCTGTTACAAATGTTTTAATAGAGTGGTTAAATGAAGTGGCAAATGAGCCGCCAAGAGAAATTGCAAATATCTGCGTAAAGTATATGGATGGCGGAATACTTCATGCAGATAAATAAATTATATTTTTGACTAAAATTTTATAAGGGGCTGTCGCACTAAGAAAATTTTATATAAAACATAGATATTTAATCAGTAAATAAATCTATATCTTGTATAAATTTCGTTAATGTGACAGCCCCTTAAAACTTAATAATTTATCAATTCTATATAATCACTCAAAATTATAAAAGACTCTTACGCAACTCTGCCCCGTCTTTTGCACTTAAGTATGCTGGTGCTATATCAAATACTGTCTTACAACCTGTTTGACCTTCTTTGTAAAGACGATATGCTGCTCTTGCATAAGCTACAATAACACATGATGTAAATTCTGGGTTTGAGTCAAGCTTTAAGCTATACTCAATTACGTGAGTGTTTTCATTGTCCCAGCCTGTCTTTCCAGAACGGATAACAAAACCACCATGAGGAATACCGCTGTGCTTTTCCTTTAACTCTTCTTCACTAATAAAATGAACTGTTGTGTCATAATCAGCAAAGTAATTTGGCATATTCTTAATAGTTTCTTCAACCTTTTTAGCATCTGCGCCTTCTTCTAATACAACAAAGCACTCTCTTGTGTGCTTCTGTCTTGTTGTAAGCTCTGGGTTTTCACCATTTCTTACAGCTTCAAGAGCTGCTTCAACTGGAATTGTGTATTGCTTTCCATCTTTAACACCTTCAACACGACGGATTGCATCTGAATGACCTTGACTTACGCCCTTGCCCCAGAATGTATAGTCCCTTCCATCTGGTAAAATGGCGTTGGCATACATACGGTTTAAAGAGAACATTCCAGGATCCCAGCCTACTGAAATAATTCCGATATGACCGCTTTCCTTAGCTGAATTGTCTACATTGTCAAAATGTTCTGGTATTCTTGCATGAGTATCAAAACTGTCAACTACATTGAACATTTTAGCATACTTTGGAGTCTGCTCTGGTAAATCAGTTGCACTTCCTCCGCAAAGAATAAGTACGTCAATCTTATCCTTCCACTGTTCTATATCATTAACTGAGCAAACTGTTGCTTCTTTTGTTAAAATAGATACACTCTCTGGCGCACGTCTTGTAAATACGGCTACTAACTCCATATCAGGATTTTGCTTAATAGCGCACTCAACACCTCTACCTAAGTTACCATATCCTAAAATACCAATTCTCATATTTATACTCCTTTTTAAGATAAATTTATGTCTAAATTTTACTTTTTACAAATAAATATGTCAACTATTTTTCAAATCGCCTTCTTGATAAAAATTAGTCAAATGTCTAAAACATAAATAAGGGAATTTCTATCTGGAAAAGTATATTTTATTGGTATGTCCTTTAAATCAACCTTATTAAATCCAGCTTTTTCGTAAAATTTATGAGAAGCCTTAGCGACTGACGGTGTATCTAAAAGGATATGCTTCACTCCCATTTTCACAGCATATTCTAGTAGCTTTTTATACAAAGCTAGTCCAACTTTTTGTGAACGGTATTCCGCCTTTACAAAAATTTCTTCATTACCGCCCAGTTATCTTCTTTTATCATCAAGCCAATAGTTCCAATTACTTCTCCATTCTTAATAGCAATCCAAAATTCACCGCCATCTTTTTGATAACAATTTCTTATATCCTTTAAATCTGGCTGTTCTTCTAACGAAAGATTTATTTTTGACTCATTGTTTTGAATGTCAAGAATGAGCAAAATAATCTCATCATCGTATTTTCCATTATATGTTTCTATATTTATCATAAAACCTCTCTTTACATTTCACTTATCCATTTTTCTAATGCAGGCTTTGCGCTATCTACACTACTTCCATGAATTGCAAGACCTTTTGTTAAAGCAGCTCCTTTTGCCAAGCTTTCAATATCTTTTACACTACTTCCAAGCCCACTCCCTTCATGTGTACAAAATGGGTGAATTGTTTTTCCTGTGAAGTCGAAGCTTTCAAGAAATGTATAGACTGCCATTGGAATTGTTCCGCAGTAATTAGGATATCCTAAATATATCTCATCGTATTTATCTATGTTTTCTGGTAAAAATGCAAGCTCTGGTCTTGCATCTGTCTGCTTATCTTTTCTTGCCTGCTCAACACAAGTGTGATAATCTGCTGAATATGGCACTTTCTGTTCGATTTTAAATTTTTCCGCCCCCGTAATTTCAGAAATCATATTTGAGACCTTTTCTGTATTTCCAACCTTGATACTTTTGATAGCTCCACCAAAATAATTTTCATCAGCCCTTGAGTAAAATGCTACTAACTTTGCCATAGTTAAGCCCCTTTCTTTTACGTACAAATTTTATTTTATAAGTTTACAATATCACCTAAAGTTTACTATAAGTCAAGCATTTTTTCAAAATATTTCTAAACTCTCATATATTCCTAAAAAAGCTGGCAAAACCTAAGTTTTACCAGCTAATATTATATTTTCTATTTAACCCAGTCTTCCCACTTAATTTCTTCTTTAGTTTCTGGCATCATATCTTTAGTAAGCTCTAATGCTACTATTGTGTTAAGACACCACTGTGATGTAAAGTTAGTTGATATCCAAAACATTTCTGTAAGATTTTTCGCATTATACGTCATGTCAACCTTATTGGAATCAAAGCCTTCACTCTTATCCTTTCCTGCAAGTGAGTGAACAAGCACTTGCCAAACTTGATATGCAAGGTGTTTGTCGTTATAATACCTTGCAGCAAATGAAGCCATTGTCGTTCCCATATATGGATATACACAATTTACATTTCCATAAAGCCCCTTAGCCTTTTTTTGTTTTTCTTCAAGTGGCAGAAAATAATAACTTCCATAAATTGCCATTTGCTTTGCTAATTCTTCACTTTCAAGGCTTAAATTAAGCTCTATAAGGGTTTGTGGGCCACCCATGCTAACTGACATATGTGAGATACAATTAGGAACGTCTTCAAGATAACGCAAATGACCTGTTTCTGGGTCATACTCAAACTCTGGGCCTGATACAAGTCCAAGTGGTGAGTTGAATATATCATTTAAACCTGTCATTATTTTATCTTTATACTTTTCATCTTTCATTCTTTCCCACTGTGTAAACCAGTTGCTTACAAACGCAGTCCAATCTGGGCCAGTTCTTGCGTGAGTTTTATATACCATTTTATCCTTGTCAAAGAAATGTCTTAATGGGTCGATATTAAGTGTTGCAAAATCTGCATCTTTAGTATCAGTAAGCACATCTCCCATTCTAAGCTCACCGCCCCTTAGATAGTAAAATGGCCTATGATGACCTGCCATGCCTATTCTAGGCTCTTTGCAGGAATCCCCCCAGTGTATTACATTGTGTCTTGAGCCAATTCCTTTATATATTCCAAAATGGTACATATCCACCTCAGACGCATGACGGCTCATAGCTTCTATCATAGAATACACATCTTCACGACCTGTTCTCATAAATGTATACCACAACCAGTAAGTCGGAACTAACTCTGTGTTTTGCCATGCTCTACCACCCATATCGTACTGCCACATATGCCTATACGCATCATAAGTGTGCATAACATCACCATAATTAAAAAGCCCATACCAATTTTGCTTATCGGGTTCTTTTAAATAAAAGTCTATTGCCCTATCAAGTTCGTCTTCAAGCCAAGTTCTAAGCGGTGTATCTCGTCTTACAAGTGACCACTCACCAAAGGCTTTTACTTCATGGTAGTACTCTGGTGTTGCTACAAATAATGCTGGCTTTTGCACTCTTTTTGAAACTTCAAGTAGTGTGTCATCACTTACAATTCCAGACTCATATAATTCAATACTTAATTCGTTAGTATTTGCAATGCCCACTGGGTCACTTTTAACTTCGTTAAAGCCCTCATAAGTACCATTAGCATGACCTTCATCGTCATAGTGCCTAAAATCACACGCATTACTTTCAGGTGACCATATCCAAGCTGTTATTTTACCAATGTCATTTCTCATTCCTTCAATCCAAAGAGAAGACGGAAATTTTTGCCAAAAATCACGCATACTTACTGATATTCCACCAGCTCGACTGCCTGCATACACAAGTCCCTGCGCCCTTTTTCCAAAGCCTGCACAAATAGAACAACAACCCTTTTTTGCCATACTTTTTCTAATTTCATAAGACAACGGACTAAGCTGTGAGATTTTATAAGTATCCCAATATGGAATATTTCCAATCGCAGCTTTTACAGCTTTGATATCTTCGTCATAATTTTCAATAAAATTTCCCTCATACTGATTTTTATAACAACGGTCTGGTATCTTAGGCTTAAAGCTTTTTAGTCCCACCATAACTTCGTGAAACATACCATAATCTCCCGCAAGTTTTATATGCCTGTTATACCCTTCACCACTATTTACAAATCGAACTTCAACACCAATACCTTTCATAAACTGTGTATTCTTGTCGCCGTCATAGAAAAATGTATGTGTCATATCTATTTTTTTACTGCCCTTGTGAAATGTAAGCCTTAAAATAAATGGTATCCCGTCAAATTCACCATTTTGCGAACAGTGTTTTCCATATAACTTTATAACACATTCTAACTCTCCCATTCTTTCAATAATGGCAGAGTTAATAATTCCTTTTGCTACACAAGACTTAGTACTTTGTGCAAGCCCTTCATTTTCAATTATTTCATTTACATAGACAAGTCCTGCATCTTGAATTATTTTATTTTCGTTATAGAAGCCATTTTGCAAAATCTTATCTCCAGCCTTTAATACATCGACCTTTAACACTCCAGTATCTACAACAAATCGGTCATCTTTATCTAAAACACTTATTGATAAACCATTTCCTGATTTATTATCACTTAAGTTAGCATTATCTAACCTAGCACTACTCAATTGATTACCTTGAATATTGTTTTTAGTTGAAATATTTTTTAACTCACTATTTTGTTGTGAATTACCATTTTGCTTATTTATAGCATTTTCTTCAAATTCAAGTGTAATACTTTCTTTAATATCTCTTGCTTCAACTGTATAACCACCCCATTTTACAGAGCCATCTTGCCAATATGCCGTTGTCCACTTTTGTATCTCATGCTTTTTATTGTCATCACCAATGCAGATAACACTATCTTCTTCTTTTACCTGCCCCTTTTTAAATGGAACGCCAAATGTTACAAACTCAGGAGTTCCCCTATTTTCAAGCAAATGCAATTTAACCGTTTGTTTCATAATCCATTTCCTTTCATTTATCCATAATATTACTTAAATAACATCTATTTTACAATCAATCTCTCAAATACCTAAAATATTAAGTATTAAACTGTAACCACAAACAAGTGAAAATGGTATGTAAGTTTATAGTATATAATGAAAACTATATATCACAGCACAGCTTAGAACTACTTAGTTTTCTTTCATCAACTATAACATCACATACCATTTTCACTATTATATAATTTTATTACTATATGTCTTTAAAATTGGAGGGAAATATACTATATTATAGGTTTTTATATAGTATACTCAGTGCAATATACAGCGAAAATCATATACTACTTATTAAGTGATTTAACTACTTGGTCTACTTTACTTCCTACTGTGTCTGTATAGTAATTCATACCTTCATCAACAGTCATATAGCCTAAAGCCACCTGAGAAACTACATAAGTTCTTGCTTGGTTAATATCAGTAATATTTTCTGAAAGGTCTGAATTAACCGGAAGTGCTACGTCCATCTTAGAGTGTTCAAGGAAGAACTGTTCAGCATTCTTTGACACTTCTGGAATAACATTTGAACCAGGGTCATCTCCATTAGGTGTCTGTGGTGTATCCTTATATTTAGCAAGTGCAAGAAGTGGGTCAATGTGATTCTTCATCTGTAACTGATATGGCTTTTCTGGTGATGGAAGATGGTGGAACTCTCCGTCTTTATAAGTTGTGCTTGTATCAGAGTCTTGTAATGTTACTGTTTCTGCAATTGTGTCCCAATGAGTACCCTTAGCACCGTATGTCCATGCTTCTTGAATATCTCCACCATCAAGCATTGTTTCTATAAAATATTTATACACACCTTCTGGATTTTTACAAGCTGATGTTATAGACCATGTAGTTGGAAGTGTGTTAAGATATGCTCCTAACTCTTTAATTGGATTTAACATAATAACATCTGTATCAAGATTTCTCTTTTCAAGTGTTGACTGCATTGTATATGTCCAGTCGCCAGCCCAGTATGTAAATACACCTGACTCAGAATCTGGGCTTACAGAAAACCATTTATCACGACAGTTCGCAGTTGAGTTATTAACACTTTCTTTATCAAGTACACCATCAACTACACCTGTTCTTATTCTTGCAAGGGCATCTTTCATAGCCTGTTCTGTGAAGCCATCTACATATTTACCTTGTGAATTTTCATAGAATGAGAATTGTGCGTCTTGATAAAATTCTGGAAGGTAATTTGTATAAGGTGCATTTGCTGATACAAAGCCCGGTGATGATATTACATAATGTTGTTTTGCGTCTGCCATTTTCTTTAAATATCCATAATATGTATTCCAATCAAGTGTCTTACCTTCAAGCTCTGATTTGTCAATGCCAGCCTCCTTAAGCCATGAACTCTTTACATAAGTTACACTACCACCACCCTGCTGTGTAGGAAAGCCATACAATGCTTTCTTTCCATCCTCGCCTGCTACATAACAGGCATTTACTACGTCATTAGCTGTGCTTACAAGTCTTCCTGAGCTTTTAAGCTCTGAGTTGTTATAAGCATCTGTCATATTCCACAACATTCCATTTGAAGCATATACTGAATAATAATCAGACGATAAAAGCACAACATCTGGCATAGTATCTTCTGATGTAAATGCGTTCGCTACTGTATCATAATAACCTGAATGGTCTGGGTGTATCCATTTAATATTAAGTCCTGTAAGCTGCTGCATATAATCATAGAACGCCTGCGCTCCATTTGACTCTGTAACTGTATTATCTTCCATAACAGTTATTAACTCTGGTTTTTCTATTTCTTTACCTGCTGTAGTGCTTTCTGTTGTTGAAGTTGTGCTACTTGAACCACATGCTAAAAGACTTGCTATTGATGTAATTGAAAGTCCTGCTGCCGCTAATTTTTTAATACTTTTCTTCATAAATATCTATTCCTTTCTTAAAATGCTATTATAGTTGTTTATTCTTTTTTTAATTATCCGATATCGTTTTGCTAAAATTATAATAACATTTACTCACATCAAAGTCTTATTCTTAATTGCACTGATTTTCCATTTTTCAAACAATATTGCACTAAAAAAGTACTCATATACACTTTTAATGTATACAAGTACTTGTTGTTTCAAAAATATATAAAATTAATTTTGTGCTTCATCATCTAAAGATATTTTTCCCTTAGAGCTTACCTCAATCTCAACATGACTATCTGCAACTTTTTCATAGTTCATATCAATTGAATAATCTATTGATACCTTGATATTATCTTCATCTCTTTCAAGCTGAATATCCCTTGTAAATATTCCAAGATATATACTTCCATAAGGTGTATCATAGAAAGTCATTGTCTTTTCACCCTTAACAAATGACATATGAGCTGTTACAACCCCTTTTTTTGTAATTTCCACACACTTGTCCGATATTTTAATAGTATTAGTACTCTTACTTTCTGTATCTTCATACACCTCATCGTATTTTACATATTCACTACCATTTACAACCTTATATCGTCCTACATTGATAACTTCGATTATATCTTCTTCTTCCTCGTTATCTTCATTCATAAGCTGTAAACCTTTTACTTTTATAAATACTTTTTCCTTCATAAATCAAGTCCTTTCATTTGTTTTTTATTAATACTGTTCTATATTAATCTGCTTCGTCATTGTTATATCAAATGGAAGAATTGAATTAGCAAATGCTTTAAACTTTTCTGCCGCGTCACTCACATAAAATCTATACATAGAAGAAGGACTGTCTATATCACATACATTTGCAAGATTATTTCTTTCTAATACTCGCTTTAATTCTATGGCTGTTTCATACGCAGGGTTCACAAGATTAACTCCCTGTCCCATAACTTTTCCTATTGTAGACCTTAAAAGTGGATAATGTGTACATCCCATAATAAGTGTATCAATATTTTTATCCTTAAGTTCATTAAGGTATCTTTCTGCCACTTGGTCTGTTATTGTATCGTGTAACATTCCTTCTTCAACAAGTGGAACAAACAAAGGGCATGGCTTTCCTATTACATTTGCATCTGGCTTAATCGACTTTATAAATTCTGTGTACATACCACTATGTATTGTGGCCTCAGTTCCTATAAGGCCAATATTTCCATTTACAGTTGTTGCTGCTGCAACCTTAGCTCCCGGCTTTACAACTCCTATAATAGGAATGTCAAATTCTTTTTGCATTGTATCTATAGCCAATGCGCTCGCTGTGTTACAAGCAATTACAATAGCCTTAACATTTTCAGTAAGCAAAAAACGAATAATCTGTCTTGAATATTTTGTTATAATATCCTTTGACTTACTTCCATAAGGAACTCTTGCCGTATCTCCAAAATATACAATTCTCTCGTTAGGAATTTGTCGCATAATCTCTCTTGCTACTGTAAGACCGCCCACTCCTGAGTCAAACACCCCTATCGGTGCATTAATTTCCATAATAACCTCCATCTATTTAATGAATTTATTCAAAAATTTTAAATACTTAAATTTATATTTGTACTGAACATCAGTTATAGCATTATATTCATCGTCTGTCAAAACATTCTTTAACTCCTCCTTTGAAGACTCTGGAAGCTCTCCGTATACAGAGTCAACAAAACACAAAGGTGGATATAATACACACCACCAGTTTTTACCATTTGCCTCACCTATATCTATTCTAAATGCTTCATACTCCCCCGGTGGAAATGTCACATCAGCATAAGTTTTCATTGGAAAATAGCTTTGCTCAAAATATACATTTACATTATAATTAAAGCCTTCTTTATGTATCGTATCAAGTGCTGTATCTTTTATATCTTCTATATGCTGTGAAAGAATTTCTCTTGAAGTGTCTATTGATGGTGAATTTTCCAAAAATGGCTTTATATATGATACAACTTCATTTTTCACTTTAATTTTAAGCTGTTGGTCTGTATCTGTATCACTGTTCGCTCTTACATGAAATCTAATAATATTACTAGCAATTCCTGCCTGAACAAGACATTCATCAATATTTATCTTTATACTTGACATAACAACAATCGCTGATACCGCTAACACCGAAAACAAACAAATTAATAGCCTGCACCCTTTTTTCATAATAACCTCCATAAACTATAAGAAATACTCTTTGCGAGTTTTTCAAATTATCGCAGCAGCTACCAAAATTGTGTAAACACAAAATTTGACTAGCCGTTAATATTTACTATCTACCTTATACTTATTTGATAGTTTTTATTTATGGTTAGATTATTAACATAAAAAGTGCAGACTATACATTAATGATAAATTTAACTTACTTATTAAGAAGTCTTATAATTCCTTTTTCCTGATTATTAATATGCTGATATATAACTTTCTTAGCCTGTTCTACATTTCTATCCTTTAATTGCTTAATAATATCATTATGTTCGCTTATAAGTATAGAATGTGTTCTTGCATCTTTCACATATTCAAGTCTATAACGATACATTTGTTCACGAAGATTGTTAATTATCTGTATAAGTCTTGCATTGTCAGTCATAGTATAGATTATATCGTGAAAATGTACATCTGCATCAACTATATTTACTACATCTTTTGAAACTATTGCTGTTTCAAAAAGCTTATTAGCGGCTTTAAGCTCTGCTAACTTCTCGTCTGTAACATTTTTACAAGCAAGTGCTACTACAAGTTCTTCAAGTGTTGCTCTTACTTCAAGAACATCTCTCATATCCTTTTCAGTAATATGAGCTACTTCTGCACCCTTTCTTGGTATCATAATTACAAGTCCTTCAAGCTCTAACTTTCTTATAGCTTCTCTTATTGGAGTACGGCTAACACCGAGCTTTTGAGCAAGCTGTATCTCCATAAGTCTTTCTCCAGGTTCCATCTCTCCCCTTAAAATTGCCTGCCTTAATGTATTAAATACAACATCTCTAAGTGGAAGATATTCATTTACATCCATTTTTAATTCGCCCTTCATCTATAGTGCCTCCATATTTATAATTTTAAAATGTTTCTGTTATATATACTGTTCTAGCATCACCTTTTTCTTTAAGGTATACCTGACAGTTAAGTGCTGTCTGTTCATCTGGGAATATTCCAAACACTGTAGGTCCACTACCGCTCATCATTGCATTGTATGCACCATGAGTAATCATGTCATTTTTTATATCTTGTATTACAGGATACAATGGAATTGTAACTGTTTCTAATACATTTCCCATTCTTAATGCAATCTGCTCAATATTTTGCTCGTTAATTGCACTGATTATTCCATCAATATCAGGGTGAGTGCTTACTCCGCCCATATCAAGGTTTTCATATACAAGCTTAGTCGATACATTAATTGATGGCTTTGCAATTACAATCCACATATGCGGAACTGACTTTAATCTTGTAAGCTTTTCTCCAATTCCCTCTGCAAGAGCTGTTCCACGCATAACGCAGTATGGAACATCAGCACCAATACCAACTCCTAATTCCATCATTGTCTTTGTGGATAATCCCAAATCAAATAGCTTATTAATTCCAAATAAAGTAGAAGCTGCATCTGTACTTCCACCTGCCATTCCTGCTGCTACTGGTATAAACTTGTTAAGATTAACTTCTACACCACCAGCAAAGTTATATTTATCTTTTAATAGCTTTGCAGCTTTATATATAAGATTATTTTCATTTACTGGAAGAAATGAAAGATTAGAAACAATTCTTATCTCATCTTCTGGTATTTTATTTATAATAATCCTATCATATATACCAATTGTTTGCATAATCATGCGTACTTCATGGTATCCGTCTTCCCTTTTTCCTAATACATCAAGACCAAGATTAATCTTAGCCCTAGCCTTAAGTCTGATACTTTCCATATTCATCTCCAAACATTGTTTCTTGTATACAAAACAGATTATACAAAATATATTGTACAAATGCAAGTACATATCACGCCTTAAATCTAAATTGTTTCCTTATTCTTTCTATACTTATAAGGGGATATTCCTTTAATATGCTTAAATGCGTCACCAAAATAATTACTATCATTAAAGCCACACTCAAATGCAATATCTGTTATTGTCATATCTGTATCAAGAAGCATTTTACACGCATTTTTAATTCTAATATTAACAATATACTCTTTAAAGCCAAACCCTGTCACATGTTTAAATTTTTTAGAAAGGTACGATTTACTGATATGAAATTTTTCTGCCATATCATCAAGTGACAATCTCTTACTATAATTATTATAAATATAAGTTGCAACTTCTTGTATTAATTGGTTATCAACATCAATTTCTTTAACAACATTTTGCTCAAACTTTTGACACCTTATTATAAACAATAATAATTCAATAAGACTCGTTCTAATAAATGCTGGTGACAATATATCTTGTCCTTCATTTTCAAATATCATCTTATTAATAATTGCTTCAACGTAATCTCTCCTTTTTTCAGGAATAGATATTATCCCTGTTTGAAGGCAGTCCTTTACCATTGCTTCTCCAATCACTTCTTTTATCCAATTAAGACTTGTTTCTCTAAAGCACACGACAAATCTATCACTGTATCCTTGTGTTGGAAATGTACTTTTGTGAATTGTACCTGCTGGCACAATTACTAAATCCCCACGACTCAATTTATAAATATTATGGTCAATAAAAAATGTACAATCACCATTTAAAAGATAAAATATCTCATAATATGGGTGTACATGTCTGGGCTGTTGTTTATTTTCTTTTGCATTGCGTCTTACTTTATATACTTTATAATCTGTTTCCATATCATTAAACATAATAAAACCTCACTTCTATATTTTTAATATATGTAACTTCATTTATTTAAACAGCTATTCCCACTCCTACTTTATCATTTTCTTATAATAATATTGCATATTAAAATAACTTGCTATACCATAGCTTCTTACAATAGAAGTTTGCCACTTTCTTAATAGTATTAAATAATTAAAAAATTAATATACTACTACTTCAATATAATTTCATAATATAATACCACTTTTTTTCTGTAAAACAAAGTTTTTTTAACTATTTATAAGTAGTATTTACTGTTTTTTATGCTATTATATTAGTATATTAATTACTTAACACTTATTGCTTTATTTAAAAAACTTGTTTTATAGTTTAAAATTATAATGAAAGGATGATTACAATGGCAAAACCTATTAGTGCAGATAAAAGAAAGCTAATTCTTGAAGGAAATCTTATACATGCAATACTTATGTTAGCAATTCCTGTAATGATTAACAGTTTTATACAATCCATGTATAATCTTACAGATACCTTCTGGCTTGGTAAAATTGGAACTGAGTCACAAGCAGCTATTACACTTGTTTCTCCTATGCAAAATATATTAATAAATTTCGGTGCAGGTATCACAACTGCGGGTTCAATACTGATTTCTCAATACTTAGGTGCTAAACAGGATAAGCAAGCTAACTCAATGGCAAATCATATATGTATATGCTCAATGATTTTTTCAATTTTTTGTGCATTTTTTTGTTGGCTTGCAACCCCAGCAATTGTAGGCTGGCTAGGTGCTTCGGGTGTGATTTATAGCTATGGAATTAAATATTTACGCATTGTAGTACTTGACCTTCCATTTCTTTTTATGATAAACTTATACACGTCGGTTAAGCAATCACAAGGAGATACATTAAGACCTATGTTTCTTAATGTACTTGGTGTTAGCATTAATCTTATATTAGACCCATTATTACTTATGGTGTTTAAGTTAGGTATTGGTGGTGCAGCTTTTGCTACACTTATAGCTAAGATACCTAGTGCAATAGTTGCTTTTATTGCACTTCGTGGTGATAATCAGCTTATCCGTATTGACTTTAAAGGTTTTAAGTTTGAAAAATCTAAGGCTTTGGCTATTTTAAAAGTCGGTCTTCCTACTGCGATTGGCGGAAGTACTATGCAGTTTGGTTTCTTACTTATGACGAAAAATGTTAATGCTTACGGTACTATTGCTACTACAGCTTATGGTATCGGTAATAAAATTAACAGCATTATTACTATGCCCGCTAGTGGTATAGGTTCAGCTATCTCAACTATAGTTGGTCAGAATTTTGGTGCTAACAATATTAAGAGAGCTGACAAAGCTTATCACATTGCTTTAAAAATAGGTATTGCATTTTTATTTATTTGTGGTATAATCTTATCAAGACCGTTTGTAGCAGAGCCGATTGTTCGTTTTTTCACATCGGATGAAGCGGTTGTTCCACTTGCAACGAACTTTTTATCAATTATGGCAATTTGTTGCTGGACTAATTCGTTTTATAATGTTACAATGGGTATATTTCAAGGTTCTGGTCATACCATAATAACCATGATAGTTGATGCTTCAAGAATATGGGTGTTTAGATTTTTAACACTTTGGGTATGTTCATCACTTCTTGGTATGGGCGTTGAAAGCGTATGGTATGCCGTAGTAGTAAGTAATGCTACATCAGCATTAATACTCTACATTTTATATTGGACTGGCATTTGGAAACATCGCACTGTCAAGATTGACAAGGATAGCGATTGTGAACCTGAAACAATTTAATAAGCCATTTTCCCCTATTTCGATAGCCTTCGGTTACGCATCCCCCCTCAGCGTGGCCGAAGGTATTTTTATTGTAGTTCAAAATATTATTTCTGTATTTTTTAATATATCAGTATAATAAATTTTCTAGTTTTCTTACTTTTAATCTATCCCATAAATATATCACCATATCTTAAATAATTATTCCCCCACCTAGCAAGTTATTATTTCGTTACTCCATTTTTCAGAAAAATGAATAACTTCAATGGGCAAAATCAATCAAAATAAAACATTCAATAGTGAATTATACTATATCTTGCAAAAGTTTATTATATACACTATAGAATATAAAAAGAATATACATTTTAACACTTATTAAGCATTGTTAAAATATATACTCTTTTTAATTTCAATAAAATATTCTATTTAATAATACTTTTTTATTAAACTTAAAGATTAATATAATTAGTTTTAATCTTTGCTTCTGTTTCTGGAGCTTCTATTCCTGCTTTCTTTCCTGCTTCAATACACTTTAATATCCAAGCCATATTTTTACCCAAAATACGCATAGTCTGAATACCTTCTTTATCTTCCATAACTTCTTGTGGTGTATTGCCATGAACCATATTCCAATAATTACTTGTAATAATTGGCATTTGTGCAATTCCTGGGTGTTTTTGAAGTTGGTCAAGTGTAGCTGTAGCTCCACCTCTTCTACAACTTGCAATGCAGGCTGCTGGTTTATGTGCCATTGGATAACCTGCATAGAACAATCTATCCATAAATGATGTTATTGCCCCTGAAGCTGACGCATAATGAACTGGTGAGCCAAATACAATACCATCTGCTTCCTTTGCCTTTAAAATACCCTCATTAACTGTATCATAATTGTATACACACTGATGATTGCCTTTTTTTGAACAGACTCCACAGCCCATACAACCCTTTACAGCCTTAGTTCCTACATGAAAAATCTCTGTTTCAATTCCATTTTTCTCAAGTTCATCTGCCACAACTTTAAGTGCTGTGTATGTACAGCCCTCCTTTTTAGGACTTCCATTGATTAATAATACTTTCATTTTATACCCTTTCCGAATAGTGTTATTTACCATTCTTAATATAATTCATAATGTTTAAGTGAAAATATAATCACAATATTATAACAACAACTGCATGAACTGTAATATTTTTAACTTAAACATTACATTGATTAATATATTAACATATATTAGACACTCATATATATCTATTATAAGTTTTATTTACAAATTCTACTTTTTAATTTTTTTATTAATATTACTAAGCTTTCTTATAAACACAGTCATTATAATTAATCCTATAAGACATATTATACTGCCAAATGCAGGATACATAGTGACTTTTACATCAGCCCCTAACACATTTTTTCCTGTAAAAACTATTAATAACACCTGAACAATATATGATATAAATGACACTATATTAAAATACCAAGCTGCTTTATAAACTCTTATACAAACAAGAACTGCTGAAACTGCTGCCAGTATTACACATAACTTTCCAAATATTCCACCAAACATATATCCTGTAAATAGATTACCTTGACTTATCTTTACTGTATCGGCAATAACCCCCCAAAAACTAAGATATGAGCCGATAAACAAAAGAATTGCACCTCCAAGTGCTGCAATTACCCTGTTATCAGACATGATTGAATCAAAAATTGCACTTGTCTGTGTATTTTCTTCTTTCTCATAGCTACTTTCGCTATCAGAACTACCATTCTCATCAGAATATTCCACATTTTCTGTTGTATATTCTATTTCATTATCACCATCTTTTTTTAAACTTTTTTCTAATAATTCACTATTATCTTGTATATCACTTTCTTTTGACACTTCACCATGCTCAATCAATTCAATGTCTAATACTTCACTGTCATCTTCTTCCTTATTCTCCACTTTCTTATACTTCATCAATACACTTCCTTTCTATTTTTTTATAGTATTAAAAATAGTAAATATATTTTAGCAACAACCTCGCATAAATACAATAAGTTTATTCAATCCACTAATTTTTTTAAGATTTTAGTCCGATTAATACTATAACTAGATGTTAATACTCCCTAATAATACTTTGTAAACTGCAACAGCCCATTAAGGTCTGTGGCTTCTGTTAAATAAAAATAATAACATATTATTATAAGGGAACAAAAGATAATAATGTAATGCAGTATTATAGTTGATTTTCTTAACTTAATCAAGCTGTGGAATGGAGGAAAATATGGATTTATACGGAATTAACACTGGATACCAGTCAACTCAGACTTATGCTACTTCAAGTAAGCAAGCAACTAATTCAACACAGACTACTAACAATAAGTCTAGCGATACAAAAAAGACAAATGACGCTTATTCTGGCGCTGCTGCTGTTTACGAAAGTAGTTCAGCTTCAACTAATAAAACATCAAGTGACACAGGCACAGTTAAAGTAAAGCGAGATAACTCAGCTATTATATCTCAGCTTAAGTCTGACGCAGAAACAAGAATGGCTCAAATGCAATCTCTTGTAACACAAATGTTCCAGAAACAAGGAAAAACAATCGGAACGGCTGATAATATGTGGAAAATGCTTGCAAATGGCAATTTTACTGCCGATGCTGATACAATAGCACAAGCTAAAAAAGATATCTCAGAAGATGGATACTGGGGAGTTTCTCAGACATCCGAAAGAATATTCTCATTTGCACAAGCTCTTGCTGGCGATGATAAAGAAAAAATGCAGTCTATGGTAGAAGCATTTAAGAAAGGCTTCTCAGAAGCAACTAAGTCATGGGGCAAGTCACTCCCTAGCATTTCAAATGACACTTACGATGCAGTAATAGATAAGTTCAACAATTGGTTTGACAACCAAGATTAAATAAATAAACAACCTTATACTAATTTTAAATTTATAAATTACAAAATTTTTAAACGCAAAACAGGGAAAATGACTATACTTCCTTGTAGAAATGCAAAAGACAATCGCTAATGTGGTCATAGAACTGTTTAATTGTTAAGTTCACTACTCTGATAAAAATACAGTATATCCAAAGTGAAAATAATTTACTATTACTACAAAATATCAACAGCTAGAACCTACATAGCTTGAGTAGTCAAAAAAATAATACACACAAGAAAGCAGGGTGGCATATTTTATAGTATCTGGTAAAGGCTAAGTATTTCTTAGATATGCTTTTCTAAAAACAGTGATGTCCCGACACGACGTCGGGACAAGCAACCAGCGACACGATGTCACATTGGTTGCGTTCACGTCCGTTTTCTCAATAAAAAAAGCACATCTTAGAAATACTTAGCCTTTATCCACTACTATAAAATATTACCTCTGCGTTTCTCTTACATAAGCCAACAATCAGAGTTATACCACAAAAATAGTAACCATATCTCTGCAATTGCAAAGAACACAAGTATTATCCACTTTAAGTACTTTAACTTTCCAGTCATATTTGTAAGCAAATCATACATTCCTATAAACGCAACATAAGCTCCCACTGTAAATCGACAAGTACTCATTACATGAGAAGTCAGCGCTATAAGAAGTGTGACAATACCAAATGTTGCAAGTGAATAATATCTTCTATATATCATATAACCATATAATATAAGTATTCCAATGCAGAACCATCCCATATATGTATATCTAGGCTCAATCTGACCTGTACAGGCTTTCCAAAGAACTCCTATTATTGGAAAATACTCATCTTCTCTCCACGCAATCTGAACATTCTTATATGCCCAAGGGTCACCACAAAAGAACCTTAAAAAAGTCATATAACAAAATGCACCCAACGGACAAATCATTATTGAAAATACTTTCTGTGGAACTTTTATAACTTCACAAATAAACTTCTTTATACCAACAAAACTAATTCTTTCACCATTGTTAATATCCATATACATTTCTATTATAAGCGCAAATACAAGCGTACAACCGACAATTCTAGTACCACTAGCGAGTGCCGACATTAGCCCTGCTAACACATACTTTTTCTTTGCACTAAAATAAAAGAACAAAGAAATAAACATTACAAATGCCGCTTCTGTATACATAGACGCAAAATAAAATGAATATGGTCCTGCGAGCATAAGTACCGCAAGCAACATTCCATCATCTTGTCTTACAGCCTGTGTAAACTTTTCCATTCTACTGCCATCATTAACAGCTCCAACGCATGATAACTTAATGCTTCTAGCCTTTATCACACGCATATATTTAACAGCTACAAATGAAGCTATAAAAATACACACATTAGATACAAGCATACCAACAAAATAAGTATCCATTTTCCAAAACGTCAAGGCTTTAACAATCTGACACATAATAACATACACAGGGAAAAATGCCCAGTTAGCTTGTGGGTCAGTGTCCCATGGAAATGTATATCCATTATTTACCATAAAGTAATACCTTTTTGCGTCCCATTGGTTCATTAAAAATGTTATAGACCTATCTGTTCCCATGTTAATATTATAGATTACCATTAGTATAAGCATAAGAAGCCTTGAAGCTGCCATTATAAACAACAGCTTCACAAATAATGCAAAATTCTCGTTTTCTCGATACCATTTTGCTAATCTTTCCATAAAATAAAATCCTTTCGTCTGCTATCAAACAAACTCGTTAAAATAGCTGTATAAGCTTTAACACAATCTGATAAATTAGTGCTGGTATAGCTGCAATAGCAGGTATTAAGAACATACCAACAACTACTGCATTTAATATCTGGAAATATACAAACTCTCCACAATACTTAAATACATTAGGAACATTTATCTTCTTAAAATGATTAATTATTACACATACTACTACAATAAATAACGTAGCAAGCGATATTAAAAGCCCTTCTTTTCTGCCCTTAGCTTCAAATGTCATTTCAATCGTATTTTCACCAGAATAAATATTAACACCTGTGAAAAGACCTGCGATTGACCTTACCTTAGCTTCCTTACCATTAACAGTAATCTTCCAATTTTCTGTGTTAATAATTGGCATTATCGCATAATTTTTTGTAGCTGTACCATTCATCTTAATTGTAAGTGAATTGTTAGTAGTTGTAACCTCACACTTATCGTCTTTTCGTGATTCACACATAGCTTTCATTTTATCCATATTAAGCTGACCAATTGTAGTTTCACTTACTTTCATATACCACGCATCATCGTACTCAATACGAACATTAACTGTTTCATTGTTAAAGCAACCAAGATATACAAGATTGTTATTATAATCTGTAAAGTAAGCTGTGTTATTAACATCACCAAGTGTAGGAATTTCAATTGCTTTGTCATTTACATAAATGTGCATTGAGCTTATAAGCCAAGAACAGTTAGCATCGTTATCCCTATTATTAACATCAACTATATTCATATAAAGAGCACTATTACCATCTATTGTAAGTTCATAATTAGCTGTTGTTTCAGTTCTACTTAATGAATATGGAATACCTGTTACAAGTTCTTCCTTGTCACCTGTAATTGCTGTATACATAGCATTTTCCATTGTTACCCAGTTGCCGTTCATATTTTCTGTAGCAATTGACTTATTAACTGCCATAGCAAATGGAAGCTGATAATTAGCCTCATATACTCTATAATCTCCTGCCGTATTCTTTAATGTGTACATATTGCTATCAAGTGGAAGCTGATTAACGGCTTCTGTTACATGAAGTAACGCATTAGTAAATACCGTTCCACCAGAATCTAACAACCAAAGGAAATACTTTGAATATCCCCATCTTTTTGCATAACTTTGTGTATCTGATTGAAGTGCGGCTGTAAAGCTTGACAGTGCGCCCCTTCTTAATATTAATGGATAATTAGCATTAAGACTGATATCTGGGTTAATAACTCTGTCTGTTGCTGATTCAGTAAGTCCTAGATTGTCATAAACATCATTAGCTAACTGTACATAATCTCCAACCTGATAATCTTCGTAAGTATAAAACTTTGGTGGTCCAATAAGTGCATAAGCTCCAATAAATACTTCTACAAATACAAGTATTACAACTGATTTACAGTTAAAGTTCTGTCCCTTTTTATTAAGCTTTATTATATACATTGCTGTTAATGCAATAAAAATCACAGCATAAAACACTAGCGCAATAATTTCATTATTATCTGGAATAAGATTGTATCCTATTGCAAATGCAACACATACCACCAATGCAAATATTGCCTGTCTTTTTATTAAGGACTTATCAATTGCCATATCTTTATACATTTTTTCAGCATAATAAGAAGCTACTGATATAAGTGTAAATGATATTAAATAACCATTCCTAAGAGAATAACCATTATATGAACCAAAATGCCACATAAGATTAATTCCTTGTACTACCATAGGAAGTAACACAAGTGCACAAATAAGTCCCATAGAAATTGTCTTTTTCTTTTCAATTTTCCAGTAATTTCTCATACCTATTACTATTATTGCTATAACAAAAGAAAGACCATAAAGCATAAACCAACGTTGAAATGCAGCCATTGCCCCATCAGAAGTAATTGCACTTGTTATCCAGCCTTTGTACTGGTCTAATAGATTACCACCCGAACTTCCTCTTTGTGAGCTTGAAAGCTGTGTCATAACTGGTATAAGTACAAAGCAAGAAAGTCCCATACCTGCAACAGTGCCAATTCCCAAGTCCCATATCTGACTTTTCCACTTTTTCTTCTGCTCACTTGTAAGAATATATATACCACTAAGCAAAAAGATATATACAAGTGACATAGCACTAAGATAGTAATTCATTATAAATATAAGTGCTACCATTATAATATAGAAAAGCTTTTTGCCATTTTTCATAAGACTTTCAAAGGAAAGCATTAATAATGGAAATAATGCAACTATATCCATCCAAGGTGTAAATGCAGAACCATAAAGGACTACATATCCGCAAAGTGAAAACATTACAGAAAATGTTATCTTTAAACAGTCCATAAGCTTTGTATATTTTTTGTCAAGATATATGTACATAGTAACTGACATTACTACCATCTTAACCACTGTAAGAATTGATATGCTTTCCAATATAAGATTTCTAGGTATAAAATATAACAACAAGTTAAATGGGCTTAACATTGTAAATGCTGAAATACTCATCGACACATTAGTTCCAAGTCCTGTATACCAATCAAACCACAATGAAGCATCACCATGCAGCCAATCCCAAAGATGTGTATAAAGTGGGGCTACTTGCTGCATATTGTCAAAATAATCTATTCTATTACTTCCAAATGGCCATATCCCCTTAAAAATAAGTGTAAATACCACAACCGCTAGTGTTATAAGCCCAGAAATAGCGCATTTTTTAACATTATTTCTGTTAAACGTACTTTTTTCTTTCATAAACAAAATCCTTTCGTTTGTCATAGGCAAAACGCAAGTCTATCCGAGTGTTGTACTCCATAGTGTAAACGTACAATTATTGGTAACAAACTTAATTGTTACAAGTTCACCATTCTTTACTGTATCTGCCTTAAATATGTATGTACCTGCCTTATCAAATGTTCCAACCACATTATCATTGATATAAACTGTTACAACTTCTTTACTATTATCTTGATTACTTTTATTATTTTTACTAGCTTCATTTATTGAAAAATCTTTTACTTCTATTGTGTAATCAACATTGTATACAGTGTCTACATTTTCTTGTAACTCGGGTACATAGTAAAGATAGGCTTCGCTGCCATTACTTACACTTCCGTCATACTGTTCACTCTCCCAGCCTTTTCCCTTTCGGCGACAGACCTTATAAGCTACATCACTTCCATTGCGGTCTTTTAGCCCTGTACATATCTCCTTATCTCCCAAGTTATATGAAAGCTTTTCAAAACCTGGCCAATCTGACAATTCGTGAGTTATATAATACATTTTATATTCTATACCAACATCAGGGTTTTCTCCCCACCACAACACTACAACATAAAATATAGCAAGTAGCGCTGTAACAACATATATAAGTATTTTAAAGCACTTTTTGTCAAGAAGATTTTTTTTATTATTAATACTCATTAAACCACCATTATACATGTGTAACTATACATGTACCATTTCCTGAAATTGTAATTGTCCTTTTTCCGGCACTTATAAAGAAACTATCTCCTGCTTTATAATCCATTACTTCTTCAGTTGTTTCTTCTTTTATAGTGCCTTCACCTGCAATAAATAACACAGAAAGAAATGACGCTTCATCAACAACAAGCTTTACTTCTTTGAATATCTCATACTTAAAACATTCAAAATACTTGCATTGCACAAGACGTTCCTGAGAATAATTCTCATTTTCTTCAAGCATAACTTCGCTGTTATTGTCCTTAACATAAGCCTTTGTATCAACAACATCAAGTGCTTTTGTAACATGAAGCTCTCGTGGATTGCCGAACTTATCTCGTCTATCATAATCATACATACGATATGTACTATTAGAATTTTGCTGTATTTCACAAATAAGTATTCCTGCACCTATGGCGTGAATTGTTCCAGCCTTAACCATGACTACATCACCCGGCTTTACATCTATCTTATTAAGCACCTCTGTAATTGTATTGTTTTTAATTCTTTCGTCTATTTCTTCCTTTGAAACATCTTTTGATAGACCACAGTATAAATAAGAATCTGGCTCACAGTCGATTACATACCACATCTCATTTTTACCGTATTCACCTTCATTTTCAAGGGCATATTCATCATCAGGGTGTATCTGTATTGACAATGCCTGCTTTGCATCAATAAACTTAATAAGCACCGGAAATCTATCTTGTGCCTGACACTTCCAACCTAATGCTTCCTTACCTATAATTGACAAATAGTCATTAAACAACATCCCCTTATATCTTCCCGTTGCAATACGACTCTGTCCGTCTGGGTGAGCAGAAAGCTCCCAGCTTTCACCAATTACATCGTAATCACATTTTTTGCCAAAAACAGTTCTCAACTTAGTTCCGCCCCAAAGATTATCCTTAAATGCAGGGTCTAGCTTAACTATTGGCGTACTCTTTTCTACAACGTAATTATCTTCTGTTTCAGAATTGTTGTATATCTTAACCATATCATTTTCTGATACAGTTTCACCAATACCAACTTCAATGATTACTACATTCTTATCTGTCTTATTGGCAACCTTATGCTTCATTCCAATAGGCACAAATACACTTTCATATCTGTGATAGTCTTGTGTGTCATTTCCTAGTGTAATTGTCGCAGTTCCTTCAACAACAGCCCAATGCTCACTTCTATATTCATGCTGATGAAGGTTCATACTCATTCCCGGAAATACTGTCACCTTCTTAACTTTATACCCTTCTGAATATGTAAGAAGCTCATGTATGCCCCATTCTCTATATGACAATCTATTATAATCAAAATATGTTTTATACTTTTCTGAATTGTCTTGAATAATCGTCTTAATTCCATCAACATTTGCCTTTGAAGATACATATACTGCATCTTCTGTATTTACAACGACAACATCTTTAACATCATTAGTTACAACTAACTGTCTATTTGCACTATTAATTACTGTTACATCTTCACAGTTATTTTTTATTACAAAATCATTATGCGATACACTTGATGTTTCTTCTAAATCTGACACATCACCGACATCTTTCCAATTAATATTAGCTTCTACTACTTTAATATCTGGCTTTTTTTCAAGAATAAACTTCTCAATACTTCCTTCTGGAATATCCTGCATAACTTTTTCTGAAAACTTAACTGTTCTTCGTATTGCAGGAACTCTCCTTTTTGCGCTACGACAAGTTGTATATAAGTCTGGTGCAAATTGTTTTGCGGCATTAAGCATATCACCAGCTCTATATATTAACATTCCACTATTCCATAAAAAGCCATCATCATAACCGAAATTCTGTGCATCACCTAATTTAATTTTTTCAATAAATTTGAGTACATTGTGGTCTTGTCTTAAAATATATCCATAATTTACATTTGCCTTGCCCGGTTTTATACCTAAAGATACAATATTTCCTTCTTTTGCAAGCTCCTTTGCTTCAAGTATCGCATCTTTATATTCAGTCCCCTCTATAAGATTATCTGCTGTAACTGCAAATATAAGCTCAGACTGATTATATAGCATACTTCCTAACATTATTGCTGCTGCTGTTCCTTTGGAATTACCTTCAAGTATTACTCTATATTTCAAACCTTGAAAGGCTTTCATTTGACCATTAACAATATTTCTATATGCTTCTTTTGTAACAATAATAAACTCATCGCAAAATGGCATATTTCTTACTACTGTTTCTTGTAATAATGAACGGCCTTCTTTTATATTCATAAATTGCTTTGGATAATTCTTTCGGGATAATGGCCACAAACTGTCGCCACTCCCACCTGCCAATATTACACACTTCATATAAATAACCCTTGCCTTTCCAGCACGTTGTTTTACTTTGTTTCTATTTCTTTTTCATCAAAATTAATTCGCTCTTCTTCTACAACAAGTGGCCTGTTCATAAGCCTCTTATTCATACTCAATATATACTCACCCATAAGTCCTATAAATAAAAGCTGTAATGAACCAATAAAACACACTAATAATATAAGTGGCACCATGCCTGCTTGAAATCTGTCCCAATACATAAGCTTCATTATGAAATATACAATTGCAATTATTACACTAGCAAAACCTGAAAATGCACCTACAAATGTGGCAAGCCTTAACCCTATCTTAGTGTAAGATGTAAAACTTAACATTGCTGCGTCATATAATGTGTAGAAATTATTATGTGTCTTTCCTGCTCGTCTTTGTGGCTGTGTATATTCTATTTCTGTTCTCTTAAATCCTAATTCACCAACAATTCCTCTAATAAATGGAATTGGGTCTTTTAAATCTCTAAGCACTTGTACAAAAGACTTGTCATAAAGTCCAAAGCCTGTAAATTGTTCTATCTGTTCTACTGAAGACATTTTCTTAATAAGTTTATAATAACATGAGCGTAAAAAATACATTATTGGATTTTCCTTACTCTTTGTCTTTACAGCACAGACTATTTTAAACCCTTCTTCCCACTTTGCCACGAGTTTTGGTATCAACTCTATAGGGTCTTGAAAGTCAGCACACACTGGTATTGTACAATCACCCGTCGTCTGTAATATTCCATAATATGGTGAGTTGAACTGACCGAAGTTCTTAGCATTAAATATCGCCTTTATTTTGTGATTTTTTTCACATATTGCTCTTAACTTCACTCTTGTTGAGTCTGTGGAGTCATTATCTATAAACAAAATCTCATAATCATATTGTGGAAGGTCCTTTGCAAACATATCTACTAATGCTTCACTTATAGGTATTACATTCTCTTCCTCATTATAACAAGGTACCATTATGCTTATTTTTTTCATTGCTTTGAATTACCTTTCATATTCATCTTACACCATTCAACAGTTTCCTTTATTCCCTGTTCAAATGTATATTGTGGCTTAAAGCCTGTATCCTTTGTAAGTTCATCTATATCTGCACAAAGATACATTACCTGCTTTTCTTGGTATGGCACTTCTCCAAATCCAATCTTTGCTTCTTTATTAACTGCATCTTTGATATTTTCTATATAATCTTTTAATGGGCGCACCTGTCCGCTTCCTATGCAATATATCTTGCCATTAACTCCTTTTTTGCCTAAAAGATACATAGCTAGTCCTGCGTCTTTTGAATAAAGGTAATCCCACATCTGCTCTCCCTTTGTACAAGCTGGTGTTTCACCGTTTAACAACTTGTAAATAGTACTCATTACCATAGTATTATCGCCATCGTAAGCACCATATATACTAAGTATTCTTGTCCATATATGCTTTAAGCCTAACTGTTCACAAAGTCCTCTTGTCATCTGTCCTGCACAAAGCTTCGCCATTCCATATCCATTTTCTGGAAATGTTGGCACTTTGGCATTTAACTTTCCTTCAAATCTTCCATACTCTGCTTGTGAGCCTGCCCCAACAAATGTATGACACCCTGTTGCTTTTGCCGCTTTTACAGCATCAAGAGCATATTTTACATTTAAGTTTTGTCCATACATATTATTACGGCTATTGCCAAATGTTCCGTCCCAACCAAAGTGATAGAACACATCAGCTTTACCATCAATTATATCTGAAAGCTTATCAAGATTACACAAGTCACATTCTACTTTTGTAACCATATCGCTTTCTGGTATCCTATCTGCTCTTTTAGAACCAGGTCTTACAACTGCGATTACTTTAATCCCCTCATCTATTAACTTATTAATCAAAGCTATTCCAATCGAGCCTGTAGGTCCTGTGATAATGGCTCTTTCCATGTTATCCATAAATAAATCCTTTCGTTTGCTATATTTAAAATTAGACTCGTTCTAATATAGCACTAGCACATAATATCTAACTGTTTATAGACATTCCAACTCTATAATATCATCTCTACAATATGTTATCTTATAATATGATTACATATTTTACAAGTATTTCACAAAAATATAATATTTGTGTTTTATTTAGAAAACAAGTCCCGGTAACAATGGAAGTAGGTAAAAAATTTTATAGTATATGGTAAAGGCAAGTAGTTCTTAGTTGTACTATATAGTTCCAGTGATGACCGCACAAGGACGTGCGGTCAAGCGAGCAGCGACACGATGTCGCATTGCTCGCGCTCACGTCCGTAGCCACAACTTTTTCCAGCACAACTTAGAACTACTTAGCCTTTATCCATCGACTATAAAATTTTATGCCTACTTCAATTGTGTACAACTTGCCCTTATTCCAATGGCTCTATTATCATATTTTTTCTAAATTCTTCTCTATCAAGGAATGGAGCTAAGTCTTCAAGTGGTGGTGATACAAGTGTACCGTCTTCTAATCTCTTTGTTGATGACTTTGGCTCAAAGTTTTGCTGTGTTGATACAAATATTTCACACATTACAGGCCCGTCCATTGCAAGTGCCTTGTCAAGTGTTTCTGACAAATGTTCATTGCCATCACAACTTAAATAAGGATATCCATAAGCTGGTGCAAGCTTTGACATATCTGGGAAGCTCAAATCTCCACTTTCAGGGCCAATACCAACAAAATTCTTATTAAAAAGATTAGTCTGAGTCTGTCTGATTGAATGATAGCCTTGATTATTAATTAAGAATATCTTAATTGGCATTTTGTGATGTATAATTGTCTGAAGCTCCTGCAAATTCATCTGGATACTTCCATCACCAGTTACAAGAATTATATCCTTTACTGTATCATCGCCAAGACTCTTTCCATACAACGCCTTATTACCATGCTCGGCAACTGCCACACCTATTGCTGCTGGCAAATCATAACCCATTGAAGCTATTGCTGAGTTAATAATAAATCTTTGGTCTTTTTTAATAACATAAGCATGACTGCCTACAACACAAGCAGAACCATTTCCTACCACTGTAACCTGACCTTCATCAAGTCTATTACTTAATTCCTTTATAAAAGCATATACATTAGTGTGATTCTTGTCTTCATAATGCTTAGGTAAAACAACCGGATAATCCTTTTTCCAGTTCTGACATCTTTCAATCCAGCCATTTCCTGTAAATAACTTGCCATCTGTAAGTTTAAGACTTTCAGCTACTTCGTTATCATTTGAAAGTGCAGTAAGACGAGCTGCCATTTTTTCTAAAAGCTCTTTAGCATCACCCCATACAGGCATATCAACGTGAAGTGTTGGCTTTTTCATTTCATCTTCACATACATCATTCATTATAACATAAGCTTCTCTAGCCCATGTCTTCCAGTTATAACCTACCTGTCTTATACTCAATCTGTTACCTACCGCAAATACAAGGTCTGAATTTTGAACTGCAAAGTTACCTGCTCTGTCACCCATAATTCCACCTCGTCCAACGTAAAGTGGATGTTCATCGTAAATAGCATCAATACTATCCCAACCCGTAGCTACAGGAATATTAAGTAAATCTACCACCTTTTTAAAGCTTTCATATCCGCCAGAAATACGAATACCATTTCCCGCATAGAATACCGGTCTTTTTGCCACTTTAATCTTAGCTATTATTGCATCTACCTGTTCATCAGTAATATGTGGAACTTGTTCTTCTGTGTATTCCTTTGGGTCAAAGCCATATAAATTCTCTGTATCAACGTAAGCCCCTTGAAAATTAACTGGAATATCTATCCAACAAGGTCCTGGTCTTCCTGTTGTCGCTATGTATAATGCTTTTTCAAGGCAATATCTTATCTTGTTAGGGTCAGTAACCATTTCGGCGTACTTTGTCATTGCTTTAGCTGACTTTGTAACATCGAACTCCTGGTCACCCATTGCTCTTATGTTAAGACCTGTGCTTCTTGCTGTTGTGTCGAAACGAACCTGTCCCGATATTACAAGCATTGGTATAGAGTCAAGATAACCTCCTACTACACCCGTCATTGCATTAGTTCCACCAGGCCCTGTTGTTACACAAAGAGCAGCAATCTTGTTGTGTATTCTTGCGTAGCCTTCAGCAGCTATCGCACATGCCTGCTCATGGTGATTGTATACACAAGTAAGACCTTTTTGATGACCTAGGCTGTCATTAAGGTGCATAGCTCCTCCTCCAGTTACTGTAAATGCGTGTGTAATACCATTGTCTACAAGAAACTGTGATACATAATCTGATACTTTAATCTTCATAAAATTACTCCTTTCCAAAAACTTTTATGGGGCTGTAGCATTGGATAAATTATAAATTTCTCCTTAGTGCAACCGCCCCAACATTTATGTGTTATTTAATTTATTTTTGTCTGTATGCCCAGAACTTATTAATTATAAAATTAAGTGGTATTGATACTACCATGTTAAGAAACCAACCCATATTACTTGAAAATGTAGCCTTATCTCCAAGAAAGCCTATATGGATACTAGCGAAAAATTCGATAATTGGTCCACAATACTGTGCTATATCTATTACATTTACCCAAAGGAATAAAAGTACATTACTTAAAAATAGTCCTGTAAAAGCATAAGCTGTATATGTCTTAAGAAGAGTCTTCCACCATACTCTGTGTTCGGCATTTTTATCTTCTTTAAATACAAACATATTCTGAAGCATAAATGCCCAAAATACACTAATAACCCAGCTTACAACACTTGCAAGAAACCATATTCCCGGGAAAAGTACTTGATTAAAAAGAAAATAAATTCCTCCAGATACTATTGTATTTGACACTCCGACAAGCCCAAACTTTATAAACTGTATAAATATGCTTTTAAGACTTTCTTTTTGCTTTTCTTCGTTATTCATATTAACCTCATTTGCAGATAAATTATAAATTACTGATTAACAGCTTCAATAATTGTCTTAGCCATGTAATCAATCATTTCATCTGTCATTCCTGGATATACACCTACCCAGAATGTATCCTTCATAATTCTATCTGTATTTTCAAGTCCACCTACTACTCTGTAGCCTTCACCTGTAGCTCTCATTTCATCAAAACATGGGTGCTTTATTAAGTTACCTGCGAAAAGGTTTCTTGTCTGTACTCCATGACCTTCTACATATTCTACTACTTTATTTCTGTCAAGCCCCTCCTTAACTGTTATAAGGAAACCAAACCAGCTTGGGCGTGAGTTTTCACATGGTACTGGTAAGATAATCTTATCTTCAACTACTTCAAGAGCTTTTCTTAATCTGTCAAAGTTATGTCTTCTTCTTTCAACGAATGAAGGGAACTTCTCTAACTGTGCAACACCAATAGCTGCCTGCATATCTGTAGCCTTTAAGTTATATCCAAAGTGTGAGTACACATACTTGTGGTCATAGCCTAATGGAAGTTCACCATATTGCTTGTCAAATCTATGACCGCAAAGGTTATCCTTTCCTGATGGACAGATACAATCACGTCCCCAATCTCTAAATGAACGAATACATTTGTTAAGAAGTGGGTTATTTGTGTATACTGCTCCACCTTCACCCATTGTCATATGATGTGGTGGGTAAAAGCTTGATGTACCTATATCACCAACTGTTCCTGTGAACTTTTCTTCTCCGTTGAATGTATACTTAGAACCAAGAGCATCACAGTTATCTTCAACTAACCAAAGATTGTGTTTGTCACAAAATTCCTTAACGGCTGTAAGGTCAAATGGATTACCGAGTGTATGAGCTATCATTACTGCCTTAGTCTTATCTGATAATGCTTCTTCAAGCTTAGTTACATCAATATTGTACTGTGGAATTGTAACGTCAACAAATACTGGTACTGCACCATACTGTATTGCTGGAGTAATTGTTGTTGGGAAACCTGCGGCAACTGTGATTACTTCATCACCTCTCTTAACTCTTCTTTCTCCAAGAAGTGGTGATGTAAGTGCCATAAATGCGTTTAAGTTAGCTGATGAACCTGAATTTACTACTGACACATACTTGACATTTAAGTATTCGCCAAACTTCTTTTCAAATTCATCTGTGTAATGACCTGCTGTAAGCCAAAACTCAAGTGCTGAATTAACAAGGTTCTTCATTTCTGCACTGTCATACACTCGACTTGCATAAGAAATTCTGTCGCCCTCCTTATATTGCTTCTGATTGTGATACTTCTTGCAATATTCATCAACAATACCAAGTATCTCTTCTCTTGCTTCTAATTCACTCTTATTATCAAACATCTGTGATAATCCTTTCTTCAAATATAATTTATAGTTATAATGTCACATTTAACATTAAGCTTATTGTTAGGCAATCATTATTTATATCAATGCACTTTCTATTTTGTATTTGATTCTTATACATCAAACACATATTTTTTATTATTAATTACATTTCAAAAAACTCTGCTATCTCATCGTCCATCGTCTTTACAACGTCACCACCAGCAGCATATACCTTAGCCCACTCTACTGACTTTGTAATCGCCATGTCAAAATTCCAACGTGGTTTCCAGTTAAATACACTCTTTAACTTAGAACAATCTAACTTAAGGAAATTAGCTTCGTGAGGGCCACCATCATACTTATTAATCCACTTAAGTCCCTCTCCCCACTTATTGCAAAATGTATCAACTAAGTTGCCTGTTGTGATACAGTCACTCTCGTCTGGGCCAACATTATAAAAGCCTGCATAACTCTTATCTTCATACTGCTTCATAGCTATTAAAAGATATGCTGCAAGTGGCTCTAATACATGCTGATATGGTCTTGTTGAATGTGGATTACGCACAATTATATCTTCTTTTTTAATTGCCGCTCTTATACAATCTGGTACAATTCTATCATTAGCAAAGTCGCCACCACCTATTACATTACCAGCTCTTGCTGTTGATACTGCTAAGTTCATATCATTAAAAAATGAATTAATATAACTGTGTGTTACAAGTTCTGAACATGACTTACTGTTAGAATATGGGTCATAACCATCTAATGGTTCATTTTCTCTATATCCCCATTCCCATTCATTATTCTTATACACCTTGTCCGTAGTTACATTAAGAAATGACTTAACACAAGGATTTAAACGAACACATTCACAAATATTAACTGTTCCCATAACATTTGTTTCATAAGTATATACAGGGTCTTTGTAAGAATCTCTTACGATAGGCTGTGCTGCAAGGTGAAGTACTATTTCTGGCTGCGCTTCTTTAAATACTTCCTTAAGATGTGCTAAATCTCTTATATCACCTATTACAGAATTAATCTTATCTTCTACCTGTGCCATTTCAAAAAGGTTAGGACTAGTTGGTGCTTCAAGAGAATATCCTGTAACTTGCGCCCCTGCATTGACAAGTATTCTTGTAAGCCAAGTTCCCTTAAAGCCTGTATGTCCTGTTATAAGAACTTTCTTTCCTTTATAAAAACTTAAGTCCATTAATAATAATTCTCCATTCCTTTAATATTAGTCCCAAGATTTCCAAGGAGCTTTTCCAGACTGCCATAATGCTTCAAGCTGTTCCATCTCTCTTTTTGTATCCATGCACTGCCAGTAACCGTTGTGTTTATACGCCTTTAGTTCTCCAAGACTTGCACACTTTTCAAGAGGTTCTTTTTCAAATACTGTTGCATCTCCAGCTATAAAATCAAATATCTTTGGTTCTAATACCATATAACCTGCATTTATTCTACTTCCATCTGAGTCATTCTTTTCTCTAAATGAACGTATTGTGTCATTATCGTCTATATCAAGTACACCAAATCTTTGTCCTACACTTACTGATGTCATTGTTGCTATCTTGCCATGCTTCTTATGAAAATCCACAAGGTCATTGATATTCACATCACACACGCCATCTCCGTATGTAAGCATAAATGTTTCATCACCAATATACTTTTGTATTCTCTTTACACGTCCGCCTGTCATTGTATTAAGTCCCGTATCGACAAGAGTTACTTTCCAAGGCTCTGAAAAGTTATTATGTACTGTCATCTGTCCACCATTTGCAAAATCAAATGTAACATCTGAATTATGAAGCGCATAATCTGCGAACCATTCCTTAATAACATACTGCTTATACCCACAGCAGATAATAAAATCATTGTATCCATAATTAGAATACTCTTTCATAATGTGCCAAAGAATAGGCTTTCCACCAATCTCTATCATTGGCTTTGGTTTCAAATGGCTTTCTTCACTAATTCGTGTTCCAAATCCACCTGCAAGTAATACTACCTTCATTTTACTCCTCATTTCTGTGCAATACTCTGCACTTTTTGCTTTTATGCAATAAATGCTCTTATATATTTTAAAAACAACCTAATCTTAATATTATCATTGTGTCAGAGCAGAAAATCAACAAGCATATTTAATTAAATATACCATAAATATAATATATTTGCAATATCAGTATAATCTTGAGCTTAAGAAATCTATTAAAATACAAATATCTTAATGTAATGCTGTACCATTCTTTTCATCAACAATTGTATCTGTATTAGCTTGAGTTGCTGTAGTTGCTGAACTTGTAGTAACCTGTGTTGCTTTTAATGTTTCTTCGGAAGTTGTGTTTTCAGCTGTTGTTGCTTGTGTAGCTTTTGTTGATATTGTTGCTTCTGTAGTAGCTTGTGTTGTTACTTGTGTAGTTGCTTGTGTTGCTTTTTCTGTTGTTGCTTCTGTAGTAGCTTGTGTTTGTGTAGCAGTAGTTTTTGTTTGTGCCTGTGTAGTTGCTACTGTACTACTATTAGCTTTAGTTGCTGTAGTTTGTTTTTCTGTTGTTTCTTCCTGTGTAGTAGCTTGTGTTGTGCTTTCTGTCTTTTTAGCTGTTGTTGTTTGTTGTGTCTTTTTCTCTGTTGCAGTTTCTTTTTGTGTTGTTTGTTCTTGTGTTGTTGTTTCTTGTTTTTTAGTAGAATTTTTTGTTTCTGCTATTGTTCCTGAATTATTTGCTGAACTTGACTTTTTGAAAGCACCACTTGTTAATAATATAACAATAAATATAACTACTGCAACCGATGGAATTGCAATACTTAATATCTTTAATAACTTATTATTTTTATTGTCATTCTTATTAGTAGACTTATTTGAATTAACTTTGGTGCTTGATTTTTCATCGCTTATATCTTCTATTTCATCATCATCATATTCATCATCGTCTGCTAAATCATCAAGCCCAAATAAACCTATAACGCCTTTTTTCTTTTTACTATCTTCTTTTTCTTCCTCATTAACTTCTTCGTCTTCATCGTCATCAATATAATCAGCTTCTATTTTACTTACTTTGATGTCTTGACCTTTATTTGAAGTATCAGAATACACTGTATCATTATCACTTTTTTCACTTGACTTTTCTAATGAATTTACATTGTCACTCTCATTATCTTTAATTGATAAATCACTTTTATCAATACTACCTTTATCGCTGTCTAATGAACTAAGAGCCTTGTCATAATCAACTTCAAATTCGCCTTTATTATCATTATCTGATGGAATATTTTCACTAACAATATTGTTATTAAGACTATTATTAATACGTTTCTTATTGATATTAACTAAAGTAGCACCGAGATTGTCTGATTCCTTGCTATAATCAACTCCATTTTCATCTATCTCTGACCTTATAGCATTAACTGCTGATACAATATCTTTATATCCATCAGTTTCCGTCTTGACTTCATCTTCTGTATCACTTACAATTGCTGCAACTGCTGCCTTAATAGCTGCAATATCTTCGCTATCTTCTTCCTCTTGTAAAGAGTTATCTTCTTGTGATACAAGTTCAATCTCTTGATTGCCATTTACATTTCCTAATACAATATCCTTAAGAGCTGACAACTCACTTGTTATAAACACCTTATCAATCTCAAGAAGCTCTTGAATTTCATCAACTGTAAATCCTTCATAACAAAACATTTCAAAAAGAATTATCTGCCCCTTTGTCAACTTCTTAAAGAAGTCTTTAGCAAACATATATCTTTGTGGATTAGCAAGTGCGTCATTATAATCACCTATTTTTGACTTAAACTCCTCGTCTTCATCTATATGTGAATATGGATAATCTATATTGCCTGAATTATATGTTATAATCTGTCCATTTTCCTTAGTTAATATTTCATACAAAGTAACAGTAGAAAATCCTGCAATCCAAAGATGTATGTCATCGTTAGTATCAATTTCATTAATCTGTTGTAACATTCTTACAAATAACTTTTTAACCTTTTTCTTGCTCTCTTCTGCTGACTCACACACTGGACGAACAAGATTATTCATTTCATCAAAAAGTAATTCACAAATTTCTTCGTAATTGCCACCTTTTCCAGCTTGCTCTCTTCGTATAAGCTTAATTAATCTTTCTTCCTTATTAACCATCAAAATGTAACCTCCATAATTAATTTAAACAACATAATTCAACTCACTTTATTTTTAAGTAAATTTTATTTTAATATATAATTTCATTTATTTTTATATAAATAATATATATCATTCTTTAATAACTTTATCAATAAAGTCATTATATTTTTTTGCAATAACTTTATAATCATATTGCTCTGCTGTACTCCTAGCAGCCATAACTAACTTATTATAAATTCTTTCATTATTTAATACAATGTTTATTTTATTAGCAATTCCCTTTATATCTTTTTCTTCTACAAGACAACCATTAATGCTGTCTTTAACCAAATCTACAATACCTCCCGAACGACTTGCAATAACAGGTAGTCCAGAAGCAAAAGCTTCAAGCATTACAAGTCCAAAACCTTCTTTATCACCGTCTTTTGCTGTTATACTTGGCATTACAAATATATCCGATGACGCATAAATACTTCTTAACTGCTCATGTGTCTTAGCACCTATAAACTTTATACATTCGCATTGTTTTTCTTTACACATTTTCTCTGCCTGTTGTGTCAATTCTCCTTTAAGCGGCCCATCACCTGCAATTACAAGTATTGCATCGTTAATATATTTCATTGCTTCTATAAGATATGTAACTCCCTTTTTTTCAGCAAGTCTTCCAACAAAGAGTATAACTTTCTTATCACCTTGACCGAATAAATTTTCTTTATAATGCTCTTTTCCAAAAAATGACGTATCACACCCCATTGATATAACAGCTCTATTTTTATTTACATAAATATCTTCTAATACAGACATCAGTGGTTCTGATACGGCTGTAACTCCCACAGCTTTTTTAAGACATCTTCTTTTTAAACGCCTAAATATTCCATTATTAAGTGATGTAACATCTCCACCATGCCCCGTAACTATATATGGAGTACTTACAAAGGATTGCGCAATTCCTTGTGGTATTAACCAATTAGAATGTACAATATCATATTCTTTTCGCATTTTAAATAAATTATAGTACAACGAAATAAAAAGCCACGGTACTAAAAGTACCCTGGCTTTCTTCTCCTTTATTCGTGGTACAATAGCTCCAGGATAACAAAGTGTTTCTAATGAATGTATCGGAAAATAATGATACCTTATTACATCAACACCTTCTAATATCTCTCTATCAGCTGCTTCAGGTGAAGCTGGCACTAATACTGTAACTGTGGCATACTCTTTCATTGCTTTTGCCAAATCAAGTATAAATCTTGGTTCAGTATCACCTTCATAACGGGGAAATGTAGAACCTGTAATAAGTAATCTTTTCTTTTTCACATTAATCTCCATTTCTAATCACTTTTTTAGCTACCTTATATAAAAATTGTAGCTTTGTACCATATTAATAAGTCCTTTAACAATAGTGTTAAAATAATATCAATTTTCTTTATTGGAATTATTTGTATTATTAATAATTTCAATATCTCCATTCAAATCAAGCTTTTTGCCAAGTTGTTCTGACATTTTTGAAATCATTACGACTTCATCATAATTGGCTTCATCTCTGCCGCTTTCCTTGTCGTAGTCCATTTTTCTCACATGATACTGTATATCCTGTAAAATCTTTCTATTAGCAGAGATAACATCTCCTAAAAGTCCAACCATCAAAGTCTGTACACCTGCTATAAGCATTGTACTAGCAAATATAAGCGATTGCGTATGACCAGCTCCATTTCCCATGCACATAAATATAAAATACCTTATAAAAAATACACTACCTATAACAGATAAAATCATACCTATTATAAAGAAAAAGAATAATGGTCTATACATAAGATATGCCCTTATAATTGTAAGCATTGACTTCTTAATATAGCCCCACATACTATGAAACAATCTTGACTTTCTAAGCTCAGGATTAGTCTTTATAGGCACTGACATAACTGCCATCTTTTCTCTACCAGCCTGAACTATTGTTTCAAGAGTATATGTGTAATCATTTATAACATTTATTCTTAAAGCGGCATCCCTTGAATAGGCTCTAAAACCACTTGGTGCGTCAGGGATATTAGTCTTACTTGCTTTTCTTACTACCCAACTTCCAAAATGTTGAAGCTTCTTTTTCAATGGCGAAAAATGTTCTGTATCATCTATTGGTCTTTCACCTATAACCATATGTGCCTTTTTTTCAAGAATTGGTCTTACAAGAGTTTCTATATCATCTCCACAGTATTGATTATCTGCATCTGTATTAACAATAATATCTGCACCATTTTTAAGACAAGCATCAATTCCTGCCATAAATCCTTTGGCTAATCCCTTATTACGTCTAAAACGTACAACATAATGGACTCCCCAATTTTTAGCAACTTCTGCTGTGTTGTCATTACTTCCATCATCTATGACAAGATATTCTATCTCATCTATTCCATCTATGTGCTTTGGCAGGTCATTAAGTGTAACTTCTAAAGTCTCTGCTTCATTATAGCACGGTATCTGTATAATTAACTTCATTTGAGTTTTAAACTCCTTTATAATAATCTAAACCAATACAAATAATTAATAAATTCCATACTCGTTCAATGTACTAGTAGATAATACACCAATTTTATACTGGTTTCAAGCTCAAATCAAGCTGATATTATAATCCATCTTGACTCTGACTTTATAGTATTAAAATCTTAATATAACCATTCCCACAATAAATATAATTGCTGCCAGTGTTATATCAATTAAAGTGCGTTGTTTCTTGCTTAAGCGTGGAAACAACATATCTATAACTCCAACTTCATCTTCTTCATCTTCTTGATTAGAATGTTTATCTCTACCCTTTATATGCCTATGTTTCTTTTGTTTTTCATCGTCTTGTTCAATATTATATTGATAATTCCCCATTTGCATAAGAATACTTTTTAACAACCCTACATTGTCAGATACAACTCTTTTGTCTTCGTCTATCATTTCTGCAATATGTGATATACTACACCCTTCATATCCATACAACTCCATAAGTATAATCAACCCTTTAGGTAAATTTTTAAACTCCTCTGATGTATTTTCATATGCTTTTACACTTTCAAAAACAACATTATATGACAATAAAATATTGTAAAACTCTTCATCCTCTTCTGCTGTTCTAGTTGCCTTATACTCTGTTAAGCCCTCTTTTAAAAGGTTCTCATCGCTATTTTTATTAAGTGTGACATATATACTTGAAGCAGTATACATATGTATATCACTTCTTACATCTACAACAGTTCTACCCTCAAGTTTTGAAATATATCTTTTTATAATAGAATTAGTTATATTCTTACTTTTCTCATGGTCTTCATATATTGGTCTTACAAATGTATATACTTCATCAAATAAAATAGAAGCAATTTCCTTTTCTTCTGCTTTATTGCCATTACAAGCTCTGTCAATCATGTGCTGTAAATGTATTATTGTACCCTGACTGTGCATAAATTTCCCTTTCTTAATCTCTTAATCTTAAAATATTGTATAAAAATTTGAAAATGCTTTAATAATATTAACATTATTTATTACATTTTTTAATAGATTTTATAGCCTTATTATATGTATCAAGCTCAAAACTCCAATCTTCTCCATGAAGTTTTACTAAACTAAACAACTTATTTCTAAGCCATATATTAACCCACATATACACTCTATTGTATACTTTATCAACAATATTTCCATGCGTATCAACCATTTGTATACGATTTCTTATGCCATAATAATCTTTCCAAGTATAATGTCTAGGCCACGTTTCTTGTGCTTGAGCAGTCTTGTGATTAAGTATTGCAGAAGTTACAACAGCTATCTTTGTATACTTTCGTATTCTTACACAATACTCCGTATCATCATACCATATAAAATAGTCTTTTTGTGGATACCCTATTTTAGCAACTATACTATCCTTTATCATAATTCCACAAAATGACGCTGTATCACAAGTAAATACTTTCTTTTTGTATTCTTCTTGTGGTATCTTCTTAAATCTAAAACCGGGATATACCATTTTTTGTCTATGGTCTGTTATTATATTACCATCTGTTACTACTGTGCCTGCTACACAACCTATATTATCATATTTTTTAATAAATCGTGATAATTTTAACACATAATCTTTACTAAGCATTGCATCATCATCAATAATTAAATGCCAATCATCACCTAATCTATGAGCAAGCTTAATACCATAATAAAAACCACCTGCTCCACCGAAGTTTTCTTTCAAATGCTTTACAACAATTAAAGAGTTCTTAATACTGTCAAGATACTCTTTTGTTCCATCTGTTGAGTTATTATTGACAATAACTATATGCGATGGTTTGACTTGCTGTGATAACGCACACTCAACTGCTTCCTTTAACAGTTCACAACGATTATACGTTACAATTACTATTGAATATTTCATAAATAAAAACCTTTCATATATTTTTACATAATACAAATAAGCTTGCAAATGACTAGTATATTGGTCTAATGCAAGCTTACTTATTTTAAATATATTTAATCTTTATTTTGCATATCCATTTGGATTATTCTTCTGCCAATTCCATGTATCTCGGCACATATCTTCAAGTGTTCTAGTTGTCTTCCAACCAAGTACATCTTGTGCCTTTTGTGCATTAGCCCAGAATTGTGGAAGGTCACCTGCTCTGCGTGGGCCAAACTCATACTTAATCTTAATATCATTAGCCTTTTCAAAAGCATTTACGATATCAAGCACACTGTAAGGTGTTCCTGTTCCAAGATTAAACACAGTAGTTCCCTTATGCTCACTTGCGTACTCAACAGCCTTAAGATGACCATTAGCAAGGTCACATACATGAATATAATCACGACGACAAGTTCCATCTGGAGTTTCGTAATCATTGCCAAATATAGTAAGATGGTCACGTCTTCCTACTGCCACCTGTGCAATGTATGGCATAAGATTGTTAGGGATACCCTGTGGGTCTTCTCCAATTCTACCTGAAGCATGTGCTCCAATTGGATTGAAATAACGAAGAAGAACGACTGAAAGTTCCTTATCTGCTACAGCAGCATCTTCAAGAATTTGCTCCATCATTGACTTTGTCCAACCATAAGGATTAGAACAGCTTCCCTTTTTCATTGTTTCAACATAAGGAATATCATTTTCTTCTCCATAAACAGTTGCAGAAGATGAAAATACAAACTGATGAACACCAGCTTCTCTCATACATTCAAGCAATGTAAGAGTAGTATCAATATTATTGCGGTAGTATTCGATTGGCTTTTGAACTGACTCACCAACAGCCTTAAGTCCTGCAAAATGTATTACACAGTCGATATCATTTTCTGAAAATACTTTCTTCATTTTTTCACTGTCTTTAACATCTGCATCATAAGAAACTACACTCTTACCTGAAAGCTCTTCAATTCTTTTAACAGCTTCTGGTGAACTATTGCAATAATTGTCTACAATAACTACATCATGTCCTGCTTCAAGTAACTCTACTGCTGTGTGAGAACCAATATATCCCGCACCACCTGCTAATAAAATGTTCATAAATAATCTCCATTCTGGGTAATTTTGTAAAAATATCAAAACCCTTAATTAATCTATTCAAATCACTATGCTAACGCATAAATTTTTATAGCAACTTTATCAACCGCCTTGAAATACTGAAATAAATGTTCTTAATATAATCTTAATATCTAGCATAAGACTCCAATTGTCAATATAATCAAGGTCCATACTTACAATATCTTCAAAATCTGTAACTGTCTTTCTCCCATAAGCCTGCCACATACCAGTTATTCCCGGCTTCATTGACAATCTTCTCTTATGATGACCTTCATATTGCTTAAATTCATTAACTGTTGGCGGTCTTGTTCCAACAAGACTCATATCACCCTTTAGCACATTAATAAACTGTGGAAGTTCGTCTATACTTGTCTTTCTTATAAACTTACCAACCTTAGTAATTCGTGGGTCATCCTTCATTTTAAACATAAGACCACTCATTTCATTTTGCGCCATAAGCTCTTTTTTACGTTCCTCAGCATCCATATACATCGAGCGGAATTTATAAATATAAAAATATCTACCATTCTTTCCTACTCGCTTCTGCTTAAAAAATATCGGGCCTGGCGACTCAATCATAATCGCTGGTGCAACAAATATCATTGCAACAAGCATTAAGGCTATTCCAACAATGGCACTTACAATATCAATAATGCGCTTAATTGCTAACTTTCTATAGTCATAGAATCTATTAGCAAATGTTACTACAGGCGTTCTTCCCATCTTTTCAAGCTTCATATCATAATCCTTAAAGGAATTAAGAGTTTCAAGCTTGATATGTACAACAATTCCCATATCTTCAAGCTGCATTACAATATTTGAAAACTCCCCTGCTTTTTCTTGCTTTACACTTATATATACTTCGTCAACAATCTCATTCTTCATGTACATCATCATATCATGTACATTAGCAACAACAGGAACACCATTAACTTCCTGCCCCTTCATATCCTTATCTACAATTGCAATACCATACAATCGGCTTTCCCAATTATCGTCACCAGAATACTTGTCTACAATCTTATCCGCTCTATCACTCGTTGTAATAACAAGTAAGCGCTTTGAACTTTTATAACTCTTGGTAAGATAAACCTTAACCCATTGACGAACTCCCAACATTACAAATATGTTGACAACTACTGTTAATACATATAATCCTCTTGGGAAATCTGGTGTACTTCTATCAAGCATCTGATATACAGCAATAATCCCTGCTATAACTATATTAACTTTAAAGACCGTTACTAATTCTTGATAGGCATTTCTATTAGTGAAGTTTTCATCAGCCGCATATATTAGATATGAGCAGACGAAAGCAGCTATTAACACTATAAGTTTTGAATTAATCTGCCCTAAACAAAAATCAATGCTATACCCTTTATAACAATAAAGCCATAAAAATCCCGAAACATAATAGCTTAACAGCAATCCCATAAAATCGGTTATAAATAATATAATATTTTGTACCTTTTGTTTACCTTGCGACATTTTATCCCCTTAATATCATTTAATGATGTTTATTATAACATTATTTTATTGTCGTTGTAAAGTTTTGTATACTAATATGTACTAGCTTTTCACCTTTACAATACTAGGGAATATATATTTTAATACTGTAATTATTTTTGTTTTACTACTAAATGTATCACTTTTTATTAAATATGGCATATACTTATTTGCTTCTTTTTTTATATCCTTGCGCACATCTTCCCTTTTATTTAATACTTTAAGTCTTGCATAAACATTTATACACGTTCTACAATAAGATGCTTTTATTGTATCTTTACATGTTATATATGAATATTTGTCATTGTACAAAAATTGCTTCATAACCCATAAATACTCAAACCATTTCTCATTATATCCTGACCAAAAATTTCCTAATGCACTATCTTTTCTTAAATAATAACTATATTTAGGCTCATTAATATACACAATACTATTAGCAAACTTCATATATTGAGCATTAAATAGCAAATCTTCTGCTATGCGTGTTGAAGCATCAAATTTTAGATTGTTTTTCTTTATAATATCAAGAACAAACATTTTACACCATACACTACCAAAAACTCCATGCTGGCAAAATAAGAAATTAAATGCCTGCACTCTTGTAATACTTCCAGTTTTATAAAATTCAATACAATCTCTTACATTTTGATTATCTATAACACGATATCTATTTAATAAAAAATCTGCTTTTTTACGTTCCATAAGTTGTATATATTTATCAACTAAATCTTTATCTATACAATCGTCAGAATCAATAAATATTACATATTTCCCATTCGCATTATTAATACCTGTATTTCTTGCCTCTGATACGCCTTGATTTTTCTTATGAATTACACATACTCTTTCGTCTTTTTTGCTATACTTATCACAAATATCCGGTGATTTATCTGTTGAACCATCATCAACAAGAATTATCTTTATATCTTTAAATGTCTGTTCTAATACTGAATTAATACACTTTTCCAAATATTTTTCTACATTGTATACAGGTATAATTATAGAAACCACTTCTCTCATTATATCCACCGTTCCTTATTAATAACTAATATTTTATCTTTTTAACATTCCAATTATAAGTTTTTTTACTTCTTTAAACTCATTTAACTTAAATAAGAAAACAAAGAACAATATATTAGGTACAATAATACATATCACAAGTTTTATTATAAATTCTAATATACCGCCAATTGCTACAAAGCTACATATATAATAAGTTACTACACTTACAACAATTGTTACTATTGTATAATACACTATTCTTATAACATACTTAAAAGCATTTCTTTTAAATAACACCGTAAAAAGATTATAAAAAAGCCATGGCATTCCAATTAATATAATACTTATTACTGTTGATAAAAGAACACCATAAAGTCCCCAAAATTGAACCATAATTATGTTAAGTGCAAGATTAGTCAAAGCTGTAACAAGTGGTCTGAATTTATCTTCATGCCACATACCTGCTGCATCTTTATATGTTAATAGAAGCTGTTGTATTTCATATACAAAAAAGTATACACAAAAGCAAATAACTTCACTCATTCCCAGCATTAACTCACTATTTCCATTCATCCAAATATTCATAAAGGGCTGCATAAGACAAAGTATACACACTGTACAAAACCCTGCAAGCCATGCAATTAAAAATGTAAACTTTTTAAAATCATTGTAGTTTTTTTCTGTTGTTTCAACAATTATACTATTTCCAATACCTGCTGTACACGAATTAAATACAACTGCAATAATTGCTATTACTGATGATATTATAAAAAAGTAATTCTGATATATTGCAAGTATAGTAAGTCCTAAAAATGCTGATATTACAACTGTATCAGCAGAATTAACAATAACTGCACCAATTTTTGATGTAAAAAGGTCTTTTATTCTCAAATTAATCTGCTTAACTTCCTCTTTTGGCAATTCGCCTTTACATTCATACTCTGGATACATCTTAGAAACAACAAATGCTGTAGATATATTAGCGACAATCTGAAGAACAATAAGTATCAATACATAAATATAATAATTCTTTAAAAATATAATAACAAGTATTTGCAACGCATATTTTATAGTGTCTGTTATCATAGTAACTTTACTAACAACATCTGTTCTTTGATATGCTTGAAGAATAGAGTTCTTATAAGCATACAACCAATATGTAAACACCGTTGCCAAAAGGTTCATAATATATAAAACATATATATTAATACCATCTGGTACGTCACTCTTAATAAGATGTGGTACAAAAGGTATTAATATACTACCTGCTACAAGAACAACCATACCAATTATTCTATAATATTTTCTATACAGTCCCATAAGTGCGCATATCGTATCACTGTCATGTTCTGCAATCGGCTTATACATACTGTATACCATTGCACTTCCCACACCAAGTTCTGCTAGATTAAGTACTTGAAGTACTGATGTAAACAAACTGTTAAGTCCTAAATACTGCACTCCCATAAAATATATCATTATTGTTCTCATTAAGAACGGAACAACTATTTGATATAATTTAAGACATGTACCAAATATTATATTCCTTGTTGCATTTTTCTTTCTATTCACCTATGTACCTCCATAATAATCCTACTTAAAATGTTTATAATAACTTTTTAATAATACGTTTTGACTTTCGTACTACCTTTCTTATTATGCTCGGTTCAAGATACTTCACAAGTTTATCAAAATCATTTTCCTGCTGTAATGCCACAAAGAACTTCTTTCTATTAAAATGAACTGCAACCGATTTTCTTGAATCTGCTGTGGGTGGCAATGCTTTATCTGTTTCTGCTTTTAAATATATAAGATTTTCACTAATTTTTTCAAAAAATCTTAAACCTTTTTCTGAATTAATAAGAACTACTGATGCTCCTTTGTCGTCATCAAGCTCTGGCTTATAATTTTCTATTCCCCAACAATCACCTATTGTAATATCTGATGGTCTTACAAGTGATTTAAAATGGCAGTCATAACATGATGGTCTTAAGCAAATATTTCCGAGAAACAAATTCATATATTTATTATTATAAAATGGTTCTGACAACTCACTGTTATCAAACTTAACTCGCATACTGAATTTCTTCCAACCAATGCTCTTATCTCTAAAATTAACAGACTTAACATCTGAATTATTAACTTTTTTTAGATACTCAATATACATTTTCCACAATTTAGGAGAAGGTGTACCATGACATAATACATCTGCTGTATACAAATTATCATAATCTTTTCCAAGAAACTGCTTAAGTCCTGCTATCTGACATGCTGTACCTGTAAAAAATACTATCCTGCCAGTTTTCAGTATGTCTTGTGCTTCCTTATATGTATTTTCAATGTCACTTTGTACATATTTACTGCCTTGAAGTCGGTACATATCACTCTCATTATCTATATGTATATGATGTACTCTATAATTCTCATCATAAGCAGCCCCGAACACAACTCCATTTTCTTGTAATATCTTACGAGCAATAACTCCAAACATTCCGCCTGACGAACTTTCTTGTCTTAACTGTTCATCTGATGTATATGCAATATATGTTTGTGGCTGTTCTCCAATAATCTTATCTTTATTAGCTTTAATAATATTTTCTGAATTGATTATAGGACATACTCTCTCACATTTCCCACACTTAATACATGCTTCTTTATTAACATTCGGATACCAAAAGCCCTCTTCATCATTGTGCATACTTATACAATTAATAGGACATGCTTGAATACAAGCATTGCACCCACAACATTGCTTCTTATCCTTTATATCAATCATTTCTACACCATCTTTCTTCTAATATAACTGGCATTTTCACATGTATTCCCCTTGCTATAAGCTCTGGTATATCTTCACATATTATGTTTCCTAAAAACAATAATGAAAAATTCATAAAAATATTACTAAGAAAGCCTTCTGTTATTCCATAAAATGCAAACATTGTCACGCAAAGGATTGCTGCTCTGTTTGACTGTTTTATCATCTTCTTTACTGCTACATAATATAATATACATAAAATAACTGTAAATAATATTCCAAACTTAAGCCATAATATAACGTATGAATTATCAAGTATCATACTTTTACTTCCGCTTGTGAAATTTTTACCAAACAAGTGATTACCATACTTATTCATAAAATAATGTGAATTAGATACTCTTCCTTGTAATAATTTATTAATAATCACCTCAATCGGATTACCCGTGTATATCTTAGCTAAAACTACTGAAGCTAACGTACACAATGGAAATACAAACGCCATAAGCCAAGATATTTTTTTGTTAAGAAAATCTCTCTGTCTAAATATAAGATACACAACAGATACACCAATAACTGACAATGCACCTGTTCTACTTACTGAAAACTTGTACAATGCAATATTAATTACCTGCATAATTACAATAGTTCTTATTGTAACTTTTTCATAATAGATATAAAGCCACATAAGTACTATAAAAAAGAAATACATATGTAATTGGTTAGGATGTTCAAAACCTAACGAATATCTGTCAGCCACCTGACCTGTCATCCTTTTTATCTGTACATACACATTCTGCTTTATTCCAATTTGTGAACATATTATTACTGTTATATACAAAACTATTGAAAAATATAGATTATACTTTATAACCCTTTTTACATCAATATTCTTAGATGATACAAGAAATGCTGCAAGCATAAGTATTGTTATAGCTTTAGAATTCATATATAGTAATAAAGCAAATCCAACTACTATAATATCAGTAATTATCTCTCTTTGTGTATGTGTTTCATTCCATAACTTTATCATAAGACAAATAAGAGAACATCCTGCAAGCAACATATATACTGTTGACTTTTCGTCAAGTTGTAATATATTTCCAGCAACAAAAAGCAAAAATGCAGTTAAATATAACCTAAAATTATTATCCATCACAGCCTCCTATTTATAATATTCTCTTTAACCATGAAATAACAGAAACTGGTATTATTTGCTTTATACGGCTTTTAAGACATAAACCAACTTTTAACTTAGCTATAAAATCGTTATCTTCTATATTATTATAAAATGTATCTCTTGAAGCTGGTCTTAATGTTGCTGATTTAAGATTAGCCTGCTTTACCATAGCCTCATCAACCGTTGCTTCAGTATAATCTGCATATTCTTTAATGCTATCAAATAACTTTTGTCCTTTTTCAGTATTAACAAGTACTGAAGATACTCCAAGCTTTGATGAGAATTCTGGATGACTCTTATCTATTCCCCAAAAATCTCCTACTGTAATATCACTTACACGTCTAATACTAGAATATGGACAAGTATAACAACTTTCTCTATAGCAATCTCCGTCCATAAAATGTTTACCATATCGGTCTGTCATAAGTGGACTGCTCTTTGATTTAGTCTTTGTCTTTAACATATATTGTGTCGCCCAACCTCTTTTTTCTTTTGAACGAAAATCAAATGATACAACTGGCTCTTTCATCTTCTCTGATTGATATTCAAGATACTTTTTAAACAAAAGAGGTGAAGGAACACCATGACATATAAGGTCTAATGTATATAAGTTATCATATTGTTTACTACCTAAAAAGGAATCCAAGCCTGCAATCTGACAAGGAGTTCCTGTAAACAGCACCATCTTTCCATTGTCAAGATTTTTCTTTACTTTAGTATAGCTATTGCCAATATCTGACTGAACATATTTAGACGACTGTATCTTTTTTAGATATTTTTCTTCTTTTACTTCTATATGCTTAACTGACATGTCAGATGTGTATGCACAACCATACACTACACCATTATTTTTAATAATATATCTGGCAAATACATCTGATGCCCCACCTGAAGCTGACGATAATATGCGCTTTTTATCCTTATTTTTTAAAGCATATACACTTATAGGCTTTCTTGACTTTGGTACTTTCACAGCCGGACAAGAATTAACACATATCTTACAGCCTATACATTCATTTGTATTTACAACCGGATACAAAAAACCTTCTTTATTTGCTTTAATACTTATACAACCTTTGGGACATTTTTGTTCACAACTTCTACACCCAACACATTTTTTGCCAACCATTTCAATTGTACTAATACTTTTTTCCTTATATTCCAATGTACTTCTCCTCTCAGTGTACTCCTGATTTCTTAAGGTAGTATCTTTGCATTTTTAAAGCAGTTTCATCCATATCAAATCCAGATTTAACAATGTAATCCTTCATATTCTTATGACAATATTCATTATTTACCATATCTAATGCTACTTTCGCCCATTCAGAAGGTGCATCACTCAAGTTCATCTTTTTAAATAACGGTGTAACACAAGCTTCTTTTGGGAAACCATCTGAACATACAACTGGAAGTCCTGCTGCCTGTGCTTCTATTGCAACAATTCCCAAACCTTCAAACAATGATGGGAATATACACACGTCCATACCTTGATATATATAGTCCATATCTTTTCTATTGCCTAAAAATATAACACTTTTCTCAAGCCCTAATGCTTTCACTTTTTCCTTTATATCATGTTCAAGTGGCCCTGAGCCTACAAGAATTAAAACTGCATCTTGTCTTTTTTTCTTAATCTCACTAAATACCTTTAATAAAAACTCATGGTTCTTTTGTGGGTGCAATCTGCCTACATGTCCTACAACTAATTTATTATCTAATCCTAATTCTTGTCTTACATTCTTTCTTTTTTTATCATCAGCTATAAATCTTGACGAATCAATAGCATTTTTAAGCACCTTAAATTTCTTATTCTTAAAAAGATATTCCCCTGCTTCCTGTGAACAGGCAAAAAGGTCTGTAGCATTAATTGTATATAACTTCTGCATACACAACTTAATTAACCACTTTGCGTCATGGACTGTTTCATTATTATGTGAATGTGCAATTCTTACCTCAACGCCAGCCTTTTTAATAATATCTAAACATAAAAACCCAATAGTATAAGCATGAACATGTACAACTTTGTACTCTTTATGTTCTTTAAAAAACTTCTTCAACTGTCGTCTAAACTTTAAGACATTATAATCTTCTCTTATAGAAGTGTAATATACATGTCCCCCCATTGAAGTAATCTCATCGTCATAGAACTGTTTTTGTGAGTACTCCACTAGAAAATCAAATTGTAACTTTGTTCTATCAATTTTTCTATATATATTCATAAGCAGAGCTTGTGTACCACCTGCTTCCATTCTCTGTAAAATATGTAATACTCTTACAGGTTCTGACATATCTATTCACCAATCCTTATTGCATTTTTTAAATATTCATATGTGTTGTTACGTTCTTCTTTTATTATCTTATCTGTACAACTATAGTCAATATCATAACTTAGTATTGTTTCAATATCATTAATATTGTTTGCAACTCTGTCTTTAAGTTTAAGACGCATAAGTAAATCTATGAGCTTTTGAGAATTGCCATATCCTGACTTTCTTACAAGAGATACAAACTTTCTATGTGTGATAACTGATAAAATTGTTCCATGAAATGTATCTGTAACAACTGCATTAGAATTCATAAAATATGATATTACATCAAATGGCGAACAATCAATAAACTTATCACAACAATTCTGTATTCCACCTATGCAGTATATCTTAAGTCCCTTTTTATCTGCATACTTTCTTATTCTTTTACATTCTTCTTTAGAAAATCTTCCAGAATAACCATACAATATAATATAATTTTTATCTGGAACTTTCTTTTTTATCTTATCACATTTTCCAATATAATCATATGCAAGAACGGGGTCAAGATTGTATACACAGTCTTTTCCTGTTAGCTTACTTACTATTTCTCCTGTATTCTTATCTCTTACAGATATACAGTCAAAGGCTTTAAGCCATTTACTAACTTTATCTTTTACTTTATATTTTTCAAGCTTCTCATATGTAGTATTCCCGCATGATGCAGCATATGTTATAAGCTTTTTAGCATTATTTCCCACGCCAAAAAGCTCTGGCGCAAAGCCAACATTAGTATTATTCTGCACACAGTTAAATACCTCGTCACTACCAATGACAAGCACATCTAATTGTGGATTATAATTCATTGTATCATCTATGCCAAGATACGGATAATTATTTTTAGCATAATTTTTCTTATATTTTATAAATTTTAATTTATCCTCAAGTTTTGCATTATATCTAAAAGTTTCACTTACTTTTGCAAGTTTTCTCTTTATACCAGTTCCCCCATCAGCCTTTATAAGACATTCTCCTGGGTGATAATCTACAAATTCAACATCACAACCTAGTTCTTTTAATATTTCTTTCAAACCATATGCCTGTAAAAATGAGCCATAATTATATATTCTTTGCATTGATAAAATGCCTGCTTTAATCATACTTTCTCCATTCTTATGATATTTTTCATAAAGTATATAATAAAATTTAAAACTTAAAAATATTATAACTGCATAATATTTTTATTGTAACTTATATTATATTATTTTTCAACAGATAACTTAAAAAACAGACAGCCCTTAAGAAATTACTCAATGACTGTCTGTTATGTCAAGCTGATATTTACAATCTGCTTCATTAATTGTTTTATTATTTAGTAGTCTTAAGACTAATTAGTGTACTTTTACTTTAATCTCATGCTTTCCTTTAAAAATTCTATTACTTTAACTCTTTCACTTTCAAGCAATTTATAACCATTTTCATAATCACATTCAAATACATCATTATCTAAACCACTATCAACATACTTTCTTTCAATATCAAACTTTTTAAGAAGTGTATTAAGTCGTGACATCATATTTCCACTATTATCTTGTCTTTCATATACAAGAAATGGACGTTTGAATATAAATGAAAATACACAGGCATGAAATGAGTCCGTTAAAATAAGCTCTGCATGTTCAAATAAATAAACAAATTCCGATGGGTCAGCAAGATACACATTAATATTTTCAATATCACGAAGATTGTATACAACTGCATTTTTCTGCTTTGCATATTTTTTCAAATCTGCATTAACCCTATCCGAACGTTTTCCTAAGAAGTATGTAAGAATATATGGTCTATCGCAGTCTATTTTTTCAGGTTTTCTTGATATTTTTCTCCACTGTGCAGCATCAAGCATCATAGTCGGGTCTATAAGAACCTCTGCGTCTTTTCCTGTCAATTCTTTAACAATCTTAGCTCCAGCTTCTTCTCTTACTGATATCCTATTAAATGTTGATAAATGCTTTTTAAACCATTCCTTCCACTCCTGCGGAAGTTCTTCAATTCCAAAGCTAGGTGAAAAGCATATTTTTTGTTCTGGCTTTGCAAATGTAAGAAGAAACATGTCTTTCTTTAATGGTGAATATTTATACCATATTGGGTTCCATACCTGGTCACTTCCTATTATATAATAATCATCATTTCCTAATTCTGATATACTATCAATTAATTCTGTATTAATATACTTATTACGAAACTCTATAAACTTTTTATTCTTTTTTTGATTAATCCAGTACATACGCCAATAATCTTTATTTCCTGCAAAACGAAATTTTGTTATGTAATGAACAATATACTTTATATCAGACTTCCACTTAGGTTGTGCTGGCTTCTCAAATGAAATCGTAATAGAATTATCACCTGTTATACTGTCAATCACTGTTTTAACAGCATAATTTTGAAGATAATTTCCATAATTATAATTCGGGTCAATTATTGTTACTATCTTTGCTTTCACATTCTTCTCCTCTCAAGGTTATCATACAAGTATATACTTTAGCTCGTTGTTCGCATAAAATATGAGAAATACGCGTTGCTAGTTTCTCACTATCGCGACAGTCGCCAAGGTATCATGCAAGCATGTACTTTGGCTCGTTGTTCGCGTAAATAAAGGGGTTGTCGCAATAAGAAAATTTTATACAAAATATAGATATTTAATTAGCAAATACTTCTATATCTTGTATAAATTTTCGTTAATGAGACAACCCCTTTCATTTTTATTCTATTATTAATTTATTATAACCATATATATCCTAATACATTAACTTCTGCAGTTTTTAATGTCTGCATAACATTGTATATATCAATACCTTTATCAATTTCTTTTTGTACTACAAGGATTGCTCCATCGTTATCTAATACTTTACTCATATCCTTTGCATTTTGACATAAATCTATTGCCATTCCACTACCTTTAAGTTCGTCTAAAATCCCCATAACAACTAATCCATTATTTTGTTTTATATTGTCACATGATATAATAGATAAATTGTTAATTTGATTAGCTTTACATTTAGCCTCAATTACCGAAATTGCTATGCTTTTATTTGAACTTGTATCATAAAGACACTTTGCTCCAATATATGGTTCTATTTCTGTCTTGTCATACAATTTCTTATCCTTAAGAATACTAACAATAATAATTAAAACTACTGCCGCAATTCCTACCATCATAATATTTTTTGTAGTTGATGCCGATTTAATTGCTGTAAACATACTCTGTTTAGTAGTAATTATATCTATTTTTTTATAGAGAGTTCCATCTTTCTTTTCAGGATAAGTTTCACTTGGTTGTAATTCACAATTTGCAAGCCCAAATCTATCCATTGCTTCTTTTATTACTATATCTGTAGCTTGCTCTATAAGATATTTAGTTCTTTCTTCTGAACTTTTACTATCAACTGTCATTATAAAATATCTTGCAGAACCTACTGTAATATTAAATACATCCTCAGCATTTAATAAATCATATTCATTTTCTTCTAATCTTTTATTCAATTCTGCCTTTATCTCATCTTCATATAATAACATTCTTGTTTCATTAATAATATCATTATGTTTTTGTTCTATGTAACTTTGAACTGCATATTTTTCATACATATTTTCAATTGAAGCATCATCAAGCTGTGGTTCATCATCCCAGTTTGCAGAAACATATATATATCCATGATAATATTGTGGATTTGTTGTATATACGCCTATCTTTTCCTGCTTATACTGTATAACACCTATAACAGCACTTAATATAACAGCACAGACAATTATAGCAATACTTTTAATCCACACTTTTTTTAATGTAGCAATAATCTTTTTATTACTAATAATTGTACTATAGCTTTGTGACTTATCCATTTTTATCTCCATTCTTTTTAAATATATTAATCAGTTATAAAATAATCATCTATATAATTACAGCCAATAGCTGTTTTACTATCATTAGATAACATAACCTTAACTGTTTTATCATAGTAAATTATTAAATATAATGAACATTTACTATTTATGGCTGTTTGAGAATAAAACTTTTTATTTAATAATGTATCAACTGGAAGTTCATTGTAAATTTTAGGATACCATTTTTCTATTGTATTCATTTGTATTGCATCTTTTGCATTGCCAATATAAATAACAACCTGCCCTTGATATTTTATTATATCATTATCAATATACTCCCATAATTCCTCGTCTTGAATAACATCTGAAAAAGTGGCTTGTATATCATATAAAGTTTTAACATCTGCTTTTTCTCTTTGCACTTCATTTTGATTAACTTTAAATGCACAAAACTCTACAATCAATAAATTCAAAAATATAGCAGCAACAAAAAAAACTGCTATCTGCTTTGATATTTTGCTCATCTACCACTCCTATTTTATAGAACCTGCTTAAAAAGCCTTTCCCATTCGTCACATATTTTTATTACATCAAAATTTTGTGACCACTTCTTTGCATTTTCTGCAAGTTTTAATCTTTTATTCTCATCATTAATTAAATCTTCTATTCCTTCTGAAAGTTTTTCTATATTGCCATTTTCTATAAGTATTCCAGTTTCGTTATTTTTAATAAGTTCTGATGGTCCGTACGGACAATCAAATGACACTACTGGTATCTCATTAGCTTGAGCTTCCAATATAACCATACCAAAGCCTTCAAATCTAGAAGAACATACAAATACAGATGCCTTTCTAAATTCTTTATCAACATCACTTTTATAACCCGCAAATTCTACATTTTGTAATTGTAATGTATTCATTAAAGCTTTAAGCTGAGTTTCTTTTTTTCCTTTACCAACAATGCAAAGCTTCCAGTCCTTATACTTATTTTCAATATTCTTCCATGCTTGTAATAAAAGGTCAAAGCCTTTCTGGTCTTCAAGTCTACCAACAGCTAATACTATATTTTCACGTTTTACATTCCATTCTTTATTATCATATTTAATAGGATTGTAAATTCTAACTACTCTTTTAATGCTTTTTTCATTTTTTAAATATAGTTCTTTGTCATTTTCCGTTAAAACAACTAAAGCATCTGTTTTCTTACATGATATACTTCTTGCATATTTTTGAAGTTTTGAACCAATATTAACTCCATAATTAAAATGCTCCCAGGCTATGATTTTTGATGTATTATTTTTACTGAACATAGCATAAAATACAAGACTAACATCAACACATATTATGAAATCAAATTTATTCTTTTTATTAAGTGCTTTTAACTTTTTAATTCCGTTTACTTTTCTAGCAATAGTATTACTATACTTTTCTCCCGCTAAAGATACTAATTTAATTCTTTTATCTAGTTTAAACCCACTCTTTAGCCCCTCTCTACAACTTGCAATAGTTATATCATAATTTCTCGTTATTAATTCATTGGAAATTGTAGATAACACTCTTTCTGTCCCAGCTGTATGTGACATATTATGTATTAAAAATAATAACTTCATTAACATTCTCTTTCTTAACTTTATTACTACTTAAACAAGCCATCAACAATTTTCCCAAGTTTTTTATTAAACTGTTTATTATTACTTCCCATACTTGAATTCATACTTGCCACGATACTATCATAATTAATAATAGTATCTTTTAAATCTTCTATATTATATATAGGAATAATTGTGCCCATTCTCTTTTCTATCTGTTTGGCAAAATCTACTTGATGATTATTTACATGCTCATGAAATGTTTCTTGTCGTGGCACTACTATAGGAACTTTTCCTATCTGTAATGGCATAATAAAGCTTGCAGGGCCTCCATGTGTTATAACAATTCTTGCATCACGCACATTTTTTTCCATATCTTTATAAGAAATAAGCTTATGCCATTCACAATACTTCGGCTTATATGTACAAAAACCGGTCTGCATAATAACATCTTCAACTATAACCTTATCTCTTTTCAATTCATCTATGAACTTTATCAGTCTATTAAACTGCTGTTCATGTGTACCAACAGTTACAAATATCATTATTCACCTCTTAGAATATGCTTCCAAGACATATTGCTTTCTTATAAACTTTCTTTTGCTCCTCCCATTGTACGATAAACTTATCTACAATTGGATACACTAACTTCCCTGTTACAGTAGGCTTATCAATTCGGTCAAATACTTCAATATAAATAAGCTTTGCACCAAATAATTTACCAAAATAAAAAAATGGAACGGCAACTGCTGCTCCCGAGGATATTATCAAATCAGGCTTTTCTTTTCTTAAGACTTTCCACGCTATCTTTGTATTTTTAATCAATGCTTTTAGACTTCTATTAGTAGGATAATAACAAGGATACACCTTTTCATTACTTAATATACTTCTTGCATCTTCTTTATCAAACGTAACCCAAAATCTATCCTTGTCATTCCAAAAAGGCTTTAACATATACAGATGGGTAAGATGCCCGCCTGATGAACCTACCAGACATACTTTCATTGTGTTCCTCCAAATTTTAACTTCTAAATTACTTTATAATATTCCATCTGCAAAAGCATTTGGAAATACTTTTTTCATTATATATTTTTTGAACATTTCCCTATTTATAAATACACAGGACATAACATTCAATTAATACACCTATTGTAAACAATTTTACTTACAATAGCAACTACTTTTTTGTGCATTTAACCTCAACCCCAAAATACCCAGATTATGTATACATAAAATACTACATAATCTAGGTATTCTTATTAATTATCTTTAAAAACTCTTACTTAGTTGTAGTAACATTCATTACTGAACTTCTTACTACATTACCATTTTTATCCTTTACATCTACATAGAACTGTCGCTCTCCTACACTTCCTGCTGTCCATGTAATTTTATTTGTTGAACTAAAGTCTTTTAACTTTGCCCACTGATTAGTCGTTTTGTTATATACAATAAACTTATATGTATATCCACCAGCACCGCCATTTCCTGTTGCTGTAAATGTTACATTCTGTCCTACTTTGTTTGCTGTTGTACTTGCTTTTGCTTTTACTGAAAGTTTTGTTACTGACTGTGCATTTCCTACTTCTACATTAACGACTTTACTTCTTGTTACATATCCATTACTGTCCTTTACATCTACATAGAACTGTCTAGCTCCTGCACTTCCCGCTGTCCATGTGAATGTACTCTTATCAGAAAAATCTTGCAATTTTGCCCACTGTTTTGTTGTTGGATTATAAATTAACTTGTTGTGCTAGTTAAAATAAAAAAATAAAAGAAACTTCAACAAA
>URYE01000010.1 GCA_900551945.1 uncultured Eubacterium sp.
TAAGAGAAGTTGGTGAAGAAACGGGGCTTGATGTATCTAATGCAGAGGGCGGATATGTGTTCACATATAAAAGAGAAAATCCGGGTGAGGGTGACAATTATTTTGTAGATGTGTATAGATTTGAAATGGACTTTGCAGAGTCAGACTTAAAGTTACAACAAGAAGAAACAGACGGTTACAAGCTTGCGACAAAGCAAGAGATTGAAGAAATCGCAAAGCAAGGAATATTCTTACATTACGACAGTATTAAGAGAGTGTTTGAATAAATAATATAAAGATAATAAAAATATAAAAACTGCCATAAATAATTAGCAATTAATAGCTAATTATTTATGGCAGTTTTTGTGTTATAAATATATATTTATCTAACAATACACTTACTAAGTGCTTCATCAATAGCATTAAGTATCATAGTGGAAGTATATTTATTATCAGCCTTATATGATATATTCTTAGCAGTTCCATTTTTCATAACTTCATTTGCAATCTCATCAAATACATTTTGGATAAGAGGATACATAGTAGTTATTGAGTCAGATACATTTACCATTTCAATATTGTTAATATTATTTTTATCAACAGTCACTTGAATGTCAACAGGATTTCCATTGAGTGAAAGAGAGGCAGTATATACCCCAGGAATATATGTATTACCTTGCACAGATGTGTTGTTGCTTTCAACAGTTTCATTAGTACTATTTGAAACCACATTATCAGAACTAGTTTTGGCATTAGAATTATATATGTTATTACTTGAAGATGGTGCAGGTTCACTGTTTAAACTTAATGCAATTATTATAATAAGCAAAATCACAGCTACTATAGCAACCCCAGCCATTATCAAACGTTTCATTGGAATAACAACAATTTTAGTAGAAGAACTCATGCGCACACTTCCTTAAATAATAATAATCTCCTATATAGGCTGTTATAATTATATGCGTAGGATTTCTTAATATGCCAAATAAAATAACATTGACATTAAAATCAAATATAGTATAATTAAATAAAAGAACATATGTTTGCATAAAGCTAGATTAGAAAAGAGGTAATGTATGTCCCTGCAATTAGTTATAGGAAGCTCTGGTTATGGTAAATCGACTTATATATATGAGAATATAATAAAAAAGTCAATTGATAATCCAGACAGTAATTATATAGTAGTTGTACCAGAACAGTACACTATGGAAACACAAAAAAAGCTAGTAATGTTACACCCGAACAAAGGAATACTTAACATAGACGTTGTCAGTTTTGAAAGATTGGCTTATAAGGTATTTGAAGAAGTTGGTGGAGAGAATAGAACAGTAATAGACGATACAGGTAAGAATTTAATAATAAGACACGTTCTTGAGAACTGCAAAAGGCAGTTAGGCTTTTTTGGAAATAGTATTAATAAGACAGGCTTTGTATCAGAGTTAAAGTCAGTTATATCAGAACTTTTACAGTATGATATAGGAATAGATAAGCTTGATTTAATAAGACAGTCACAAGACATTGAAAAAAACAGACAATTAAGTGCAAAGCTTGAAGATGTAAGTCTTGTATATAGTCAGTTTAAAGAATATATGAGCGACAACTATATAACATCAGAAGAAATTCTTGACGTATTATGCAGTATAGTTGACAAGTCAGAGATTATAAAAGACAGCGAGATAGTATTTGATGGCTTTACAGGTTTTACGCCAATTCAGTACAAGTTAATAAGATTGCTTCTTGTACTTTGTAGACAGATATGTGTTACTGTGACAGCCGATGCAAAAGAACAAGTTAATATCTATGATGGTATGCAAAATCTTTTCTTTATGAGTAAAGATATGGTAAGCAAGCTTCATAGGATATGCGATGAGCAACACGTTACAGTCGAAGAAAATATTTTACTTAACGATAAGAGTAAGTCAAGATTTTCACAATCAGGTGAGTTAAGTTTTCTTGAACAAAATTTATTTAGATATAATCACAATAGATATTACAACAAAGCTGACAATATAAAAATATTTGCCGCTGCTACTCCAAAAGAAGAAATTCAATACGCAATTTCTAACATAATGATAATGACTAGAAAGTTAGGTTATAGATATAAAGATATAGCAATTGTAAGTGGTGATATGGCGCAATACGGAACTATGGCAGGTAATATGTTACAGCAAAATGATATACCATTTTTCGTTGACCAAAAAAGGGCAGTTACAGATAATCCATTTGTTGAAATGATAAGAAGTGCGCTTGAGATTGTAGAAAAAGGCTTTTCCTATGACAGTGTAATAAGATATCTAAGAACGGGTATGACTGATATTTCAAGAAATGATACAGATATGCTTGACAATTATTGTCTGGCTACTGGTATAAGGGGCAGAAGTGCTTGGTATAACGAGTGGAAGAAAAAGAGCCGCCGTAAGAATAAGATGTATGACTATGAACGTCTTGAAAATTTAAGAAGCATTATTGTAGAGCCATTAAAGGAGCTTGATAGTGCATTAAGACAAAAAAATGCAACGGTAAGAGATTATGTAACAGCACTTTATTATTTTATAGCAGGAATGGATTGCCAACATAAGATAGAAGAATTATCACAGCTTGAAGATACGGGCAATGAATATGGTCAGCTTTACAAAAAGGTTATGGAGTTATTTGACAAAATAGTAACACTTTTAGGGGAAGAACGTGTATCTGTTAAGGAATTTAGAAAGATAATTGACGCAGGTTTTGATGAAATCAAGGTCGGACTTATTCCACCGACTGCTGACTGTGTTGTAGTAGGTGATATTGAAAGAACACGACTTGACAATATTAAGGTATTGTTTTTCGTTGGAGTAAATGACGGTATTGTGCCTAAGAAAAATGACAACAAGGGAATACTTTCAGAAGCAGATAGAAGCTTATTAGAAGAAATGGACGTAATGTTGTCACCATCTTCAAGAGAAAAAGCATTTGTTCAAAAGTTCTATTTGTATCTTATAATGACTAAAACAAATGAAAAGCTTTATATAACATTTGCCAAAAAAGACAGCGAAGGAAAAGCACTTATGCCATCGTATCTTTTGCGAAACATGAGAATAATGTATCCAAAGTTAGAAGTTGATGGATGGGAACTTGAAGATGATACTCAAAGAAAATATATCAAGATACCAAAGTCTTCTATAGAATGGTCAGAGGAGAATTATATTAAGGCTTTAAGTGAAAATGTTGTTAATAATATGTACGGTGACAATATTGAAGGAAGTGTAACGGCATTTGAAAGTTATGCGGCGTGTCAGTTTGCATATTATTTGCAGTATGGTCTAAGGCTTGAAGATAGAGAAGAATATAACTTTAGAGTAAGTGATTTCGGTACTATTTTGCATAGAGTAATAGAAGAAGTGTCTGTGCAGTTAAAGAAAGAAAATAAGTCATTTTCACTGTTAAAAGATGATGAGAGAAGAAGCTTTGTTACAGACAGTATCAAACGCCTTGCAGATAAGGAAGAATATAGCATACTCAAAGATACAACAAGAAATCAATTTATGATAAAGCGAATGACAGAACTTGCAGACAGAACGATATGGGCGATTGGTAAGCAACTGGAAAATGGAGTGTTTAGACCAGATGCTTATGAAAAGACATTTGAGCTTGCAGGAGAAGTTGTTGAAAAGAAAAAGACACTTTCAATGATAGGTAAGATTGATAGAATTGATATATGTGAAGATGAAAACAATGTATATGTAAGGATTGTTGATTATAAATCGGGAAAGTCAGATTTTGAGTTGTTAAAGACTTACTATGGCTTAAAGCTTCAACTTATTATGTATATGAAAGCAGCTAAGTATATTGAGCAGAAGCGTTATAATGGCAAAAATGTTGTTCCAGCAGGTGTTTTGTATTTTAATATGGATAATCCAATAATAGATATGACTGATGACGCACTAGAATTTTCAAAGCTTAGTGAAGAAGAACAAAAGGAATGTGTTAATACTAAAATACAAGAAGCATTGAAAATGAAAGGTGTTGTCAATGATAATGTAGATATTATTAAGAAAATGGACGATACAGACGGAAAGTCGCTTAACATTCCAATAGCGTTTAAAAAGGGCGGTCAAGAATTAGACGAAAGAAAAAGTAAGACTATGACAACAACACAGTTTGATATGCTTGAAAAGTTCGTATCTGGTAAGACATTAGAAATGACTAAGCAAATATATGACGGAGAGCTTAGTATTAATCCGTACAAACAGTCAGACAGAACAGCTTGTGATTACTGTGAGTTTAGTGCCGTATGTGGTTTTTCACCAGACCTTAATGGAAGTCAATATAAGGTATTAAAGAAATTCAATGACGAAGAACTGTGGAAGAAGATTAAGGAGGGGGCAAGTGACGATGGCAAACAACTGGACGTTAGAGCAAAAGAAAGCGATTGAGCTTGACAATAGAAATATATTAGTATCAGCGGCAGCAGGTTCGGGAAAGACAGCAGTACTTGTTGAGCGCATTATACAAAAGATTGTATCAGAAGATAATCCTGTTGATATAGATAAAATGGTTATTGTTACATTTACAAAGGCAGCAGCTTCTGAAATGAAACAACGAATAAGAGAATCTATAGAAAGTTATTTAGATAAAGAACCTGAAAATGCAAGACTTCAAAGACAACTTACATTAATTAACAATGCACAGATAACTACAATAGACAGTTTTTGTCTTAACATTATAAGGAATTATTTTACGGATATTGATATAGACCCCGGTTTTAGAACAGCGGATGAGGGGGAGATTAAGCTTCTTGAACACGATGTAATGGAACAACTGCTTGAAGATTATTACGCAGAAGGTAGTGATGAATTTATACATTTTGTTGATGGATATGGAACGGGCAGAGATGATACGGCAATAGAAAGTATTATTCTTAAATTATATAATTTTGCAAGAAGTTATCCGTGGCAAGACGAGTGGTTTGCTTCAGCTTTAAGTCTGTATGATATTGACAGCGAAGAAGCTTTTGAAAATAATTTAGCAGTAAGATATCTTAAGGATTATGTGTTTAGAAGACTTAATGATTATTATAAAAAATATGAAGTTTATAAAGCTATGTGTGATGAAGTAGATGGCCCTAAGCAATATAATGAAGCTATAACAGATGATAGTAATGCAATAAGCTTAATGTTAGGTTCTAATACATTTAATGACTTAGCCAAAAGAGTAAGGCTTATGAGTTTTACAGCATTGGGAAGAAAAAAGGTGGCTGATGTATCAGAAGAAAAAAAGGCTTATATTAAAGACGGTCGTGATGACTTTAAGAATTTTTTAACAAAAACTTTAAAGGGCAAAATCTTTACACAAGACGTTACGGGTATGATACAAAATATTAAAGAAAATTACGAAGCAGTATCAGTAATGATAAAACTTGCAAAAGATTTTTCTGACAGAATACAGGCTGAAAAAAGAGATAGAAATATTATTGACTTTAATGATATGGAGCATTTGGCGTTAAATGTACTTGTTCATCGAGAAAGTGGTGTAAGTACATATACAGATGCTAGTGATATTTTAAGTGAGTATTATTCAGAAATATTAATTGACGAATATCAGGACAGTAATATGCTTCAAGAAGAAATTCTAACAGCAGTATCAAAGGGGAAAGTTAATCCAGAATACAATAATATATATATGGTTGGTGACGTTAAGCAAAGTATATATCGCTTTAGAATGGCAAGACCACAGTTATTTATGGAAAAGTATAACACTTATACGAATGACGAAAGTAAATGTCAAAAGATTGAATTACAAAAGAACTTTAGAAGTCGTAAAAATGTTCTTGAATGTACCAACGATGTATTTAAAATGGCAATGAATGTGGATTATACAGGTGTGTTATATGATGACTCGGCAAAACTTAATGTTGGTTTTGACTATGACAACAATGATAATACACTTGATAATAATTTATGTGTAACTTTTGGTGCAGACAACGCAACAGAAATATTACTTGTAAGTCCCAAAGAGCCAGAAGACGAAGAAATAACACAAGAAGATAATAATATAAAAGATGTTAATAAAGCTGTTGATTTAAGTGGTAGTGTTAGTCAAAGTAAAAATAAAAAAGTTAATAATATATTGCTAGATGAGGAATTAACTTCAAAGGAACAACAAGCAAGAGCTATTGCAAATCGTATTAAACAACTTGTTGAAGGTGACACAAAAAGACCATATATGGTATATGATAAAAAATGTGCAGAAGGTTATAGGAGAATTAAGTATTCAGATATAGTAATACTGTTAAGAACAATCACAGGTTGGGCAGATGTATTTGTAAATGAGCTTATGAATAATGGAATACCTGCATATTCAGACGCAACAACGGGATATTTTAATGTAAGAGAGATTAAGTTAATAATTAATTATCTTACAATAATAGACAATCCATTACAGGATATACCTATGGCAGCAGTTATGCTTTCTTATTTTGGCAAGTTTGATACAGACGAGTTGTCAAAGATAAGGCTTATTGATAGAAAGAGATGTTTGTATACAATAATGTCTGATATAGCAGAATATGTAAAGTTGGTAAATGACGATAATAAGACGAGTCTTTTATTAAAAGATAATTTAGCTAAATCAGATAATATAAGTAATTTGGATAATAATTGTATAACTACATCTTTAAAAGACGATAATTCAATTGAAAAACAAGAAGATATTAAAGATGGTGATTATTTAGAAAAAGATGTAGCTAAAGCTGTACAACAAGATTTGGGACAAGAAGCTGTTAGCTTTGAAACTTTAAGTTATATTGAAATGTATGGCTTAATGAACCTTGATGAAAAATTGATTGAAAAGATAATATCATTTGTTGAAGCTTTAGAAGTCTTTCGTCAGAAGTCAGAGCTTATGTCTATCTATAGTTTGTTATGGGAAGTTATGTATAACACCGGTTATTATGATTATGTAGGAACAATGCCAGCAGGTAAGGCAAGACAAGCTAATCTTGATTTGTTGCTTTCAAGAGCATCATCATTTGAAAGTACAAGTTACAATGGGTTATTTAATTTCTTAAGATATGTACAACGTATGCAGAAGTTTGAAGTTGATTTTGGTGAAGCTTCTATTTTAGGCGAGAATGAAAACCTTGTAAGAGTAATGAGTATTCATAAGAGTAAAGGACTTGAATTTCCGGTAGTATTTGTAGCCGGAATGGATAAGAAGTTAAATCTTATGGACGCAACGGGAAATGTTGTAGTAGACCAAGATTTTGGAGTTGGCACAAATGTTGTTAATCTAAATAAGCGAATTAAAAATCCAACTTGTATAAAAGCGGCAGTTGGAATTAAAATTACACAAGAAAGTATAAGTGAAGAATTAAGAGTATTATATGTTGCGATGACAAGAGCAAGAGAAAAGCTTATAATGGTTGGAACAGTGTCTAGTAAAAGCAAAGAAAACAAGATTAAAAAATGGCAGGACAAGGCAAGACAGATAACTAAGTTAAATGGTTTTTCTTATTCAGATGTATCAGAAGTCCAGAATTATTTTGATGTAGTAATGCCAGTTGCCTATATGGATAACAACAGTGGAATATTTAAAATACTAGAATTAGACACATTGAATAAATCGGACATAGAACAAGAAGATATACAAGCTAACATTTTAAAAAATAGTGATATAGCTGTTGATAAAACTGTAATAGATAGTAATATGTCACAACAAGAAACATTGAATAAATCAGACATACAACATAATAAAGATACAATAAATAGTGAGTCTAAAGTTGAAAATTCAGCAGAAGATTTATTGAATAAATCGGACATAACACAAGAAGAACTTCCGCCATATCCATATAAAACAGAAGCTTCATCGAAATTAAAAGTAACTGTATCAGAATTAAAGAAAATGCAAACAGAGTCAGATATTGACGAGCAAAGTATGATGATAGATGAATTAAAAGAAGCTCTTGAAAAGAATGACGAAGAAGAAGACAATGAGATAATACCTGACTTTATTTCTGGTGAGAAAAAAGTGCTTGTCGGTAATGAAAGAGGTTCGGCATATCATAAAGTTATGGCTTGTCTTGATTATAGTATAGCAACATCTAAAGAAGCTATAGCAGACAATATAAAACAGATGTATGAAAGTGAAAAGTTATCAAAGGCGCAATATGACACTATAAATGTAAATGATATATATACATTTATATGCTCTGACATAGGAAAGTTAGCAAGGCAAGCATATCTTAATAGACAATTAAAACGAGAGCAGCCATTTGTATTTATAGATAAAGAAGCTGGTAATGACCTTATTATTCAAGGTGTAATTGATATGTGTATACAAGAAGCTGATGGAATTACAATAGTCGACTATAAAACAGATAAAGTGTATAGAAGTAAAAGTGGTGAAGAAGAACTTAAGAAAAGATATAAGGTACAGCTAGATTACTATGCAAAGGCAGTAAGTCAGATAACGGGATTAAATATTAAAAGAAAATTAATATATTCATTCACACTAGGAAAAACAATACAACTCTAAAAATATATTGAAGAAATGTAAATGATGAGTTATAATAAATCGCACACTAATTTAGACGAAATTCGTCAAATTATGATTAGTCAGTTAAGATTTAATTAAAATTTTTAAAATCTAGGAAAGGAAAAGCTATTTTATAATAGCAGAAATTAATATGAAAAGAACATACAGCGTTAAGTTTAAGAATAAGAATAAGATGTTAAAAGATGAGGAGTCAATAGCACAGGTTAAGAATACAATTATTGAAGAAACATCAGCAACAGGTGTTGAAATAGCAGAAGAAGGACAGCTTGTAACAATTGAAGCTAATGACGAGGAAGATTATCAGTCAATTATGAATATAGTAGTTAATGTATTTAGAAAGCTTGATGACAAGTCAGAAGTATCTTACAAATTCGGTTTAAACCGCAACTAATACTAAGGAAAATAGTTATAAACAGGAGGATTAGCATTGGCTGACATTAAAAAAGAAATCGAAAAAAGAAGGACATTTGCAATTATATCCCACCCCGATGCAGGTAAGACAACATTAACAGAAAAGTTTCTTCTCTATGGTGGAGCTATTAACCTTGCAGGTTCAGTAAAGGGTAAAAAGACGGCAAAGCACGCCGTATCTGACTGGATGGAGATTGAAAAGGAGAGAGGTATCTCTGTTACATCTTCTGTGCTTCAGTTTAATTACGGTGGATATTGTATTAATATCCTTGATACACCGGGACATCAGGATTTCTCGGAAGATACTTATAGAACACTTATGGCAGCAGATTCAGCAGTCATGGTAATTGATGCTTCAAAGGGTGTTGAAAAACAGACTATTAAGCTTTTCAAGGTATGTGTAATGCGTCATATTCCTATATTTACATTCATTAATAAGATGGATAGAGAAGCAAATGACCCATTTGAATTATTAGATGAGATTGAAAATGTATTAGGAATTAGTACTTGTCCTGTGAACTGGCCAATTGGTTCAGGTAAAGAATTTAAGGGTGTATACGATAGAAATGAAAAAGAAGTATCATTGTTTAAGGCAGCAATGAATGGTCAAAAAGAAGTTGATACAAAAAATATTGCTGTTGATGATGCAGCTTTGGCAGATGAAATCGGTCAGGGATTTTTTGAAAAATTAAATGAAGACATTGAACTTTTAGATGGTGCAAGTGCAGAATTTGATTTGGAAAAAGTACAAGCAGGTGACCTTACTCCTGTATTTTTTGGTTCAGCTCTTACTAACTTTGGTGTTGAAACATTTCTTAAGCATTTCCTTAATATGACAACATCACCACTTCCAAGAAATTCTTCAATAGGACTTATAGACCCATTCAAAGAAGACTTTTCGGCGTTTGTATTTAAGATACAGGCTAATATGAATAAGGCTCATAGAGATAGAATTGCGTTTATGAGAATATGTTCAGGAAAGTTTGAAGCGGGGATGGAAGCTAATCACGTTCAAGGCGGAAAGAAGATTAAGTTATCACAGCCACAGCAGATGATGGCACAAGAAAGACATATTGTTGAAGAAGCTTACGCAGGAGATATTATTGGTGTATTTGACCCAGGTATTTTCTCAATAGGTGATACAATATGTTCTTCACCTAAGAAGTTTGAATTTGAAGGTATTCCTACATTTGCACCAGAGCATTTTGCAAGGGTAAGACAAATGGATACTATGAAACGTAAGCAGTTTATTAAGGGAATAAGTCAGATTGCGCAGGAAGGTGCAATTCAGATTTTCCAAGAATTTAACACAGGTATGGAAGAAATTATTGTAGGCGTTGTAGGTGTGTTGCAGTTTGAAGTATTGCAGTACAGATTACAGAACGAATACAATGTAGAGATAAAGCTTGAACCGCTTCCTTATGAACATATAAGATGGATAGAAAACCCAGAAGACGTTAATATCAACAGAATTGTCGGAACATCTGATATGAAGAAGATAAAAGACCTTAAGGGCAATCCACTTCTTATATTTGCTAATAGTTGGAGTGTCAATATGGTGCTTGAAAGAAATGAAGGTTTGAAGCTTTCAGAATTTGGACGCAATAATTAAGATTTTTAATTGTTAAAGATATCTGTAGTATATAAACACATATCATTAAAAGAACAACAGATTATATTTATATGATATTATCAAGCAAGTATGTTTGCTATTGTCATACAGATATAGTCTGTTGTTCTTTTAATTTTGAGAATATAAGTATTATATAGTATAAGAACTGAATAAAAAATATATACATTGACATATTGGGTCTAATGTGTTAGACTAGGTTTAATGAATTAGACCTAATTTTAAGGAGATTATAATGCAGGTTGCTATTTTTGAAAGTGAGTATAATTTTTGTAAAATTTTATGGGAAAATGAACCAATTAAAAGTACAGAGCTTGTCAAGCTGTGCAAAGAAAAGTTAGAGTGGAAAAAGTCTACCACTTATACTGTAATTAAAAGGTTGAGTGAAAGGGGCGTAATAAAGTCGGAAAATGCTATAATTACATCAATTATAAAAAAGGAAGACGCACAAACAATGGAATGTATTAAGACAATAGATATAAGGTTTGATGGGTCACTTCCTAACTTTATTTCAGCTTTTATTCGTGCAAGAGATATATCAGAAGAAGACAAAAAAAGGATAATGAAAGAGTTTGATGTAAAAGAATAATTAAGGGGGAGTAATTATATTAATATTTGAAAATAGTTTAAAAGCTACGATTATTATTTGTATATTTTTTTTAATATGCAGAGTTACAAATATAAAATCTGTAAAAGTTAAATATTATTTAATGTGGATTGTATGGCTAAAGCTTTTAATTACATATACATTCAAGTTTAAAGTAGAAAAGCTATCTACTGATACATTATCGAATGTATATCAAGGTGTACAAATTAAACATAATTATAACTTTATAGCAATTATATGGTGTTTGGGTATAATTGTGTTTTGTATTTTTAATCTTTATAAATATATAAAGCTTAAGAAATTGTTAGCTATGAGTATTCCTGAAAATGTAAATTTACAAGGTAAAACTGTAAAAATATATAGAAATGATTTTATAGATACAGCGTTAGTAAATGGTATTATAAAGCCTAAAATTTATGTTTCAGTAATGGTAGATAATTCACAATTAGAATATGTGTATGAACATGAAGCAATGCACATAAAAAAGCATCATAATATTATAAAAGTTTTTACAGGTATACTAACAATAGTATATTGGTTTAACCCTGTAATATGGTTCTTTTATAAAGCTTTTGTAAATTATATAGAAATGGTATGTGATTATGAGTGTTGCAAAAAATATAGTAATCAAGAAGATTGGAGAAACAATTACGCCAAGACTCTAGTAAATCTAGCTGTCAATAATAGGCACATGAATATGAGAGTATTGGGGTTTAATAATTTAAGTATAGAAAGGAGAGTGAGTGTAATTATGAAAAAAGAAAAGACTAAGATTATTGGTGTAGTTACTTCAGGTGTAGTTATGTTAGGTGTAGCTATGTTTTTATTTGTAAAACCACAATATAATATTATTAAGGCAGAAGAAAGTAACAATATAGAAGCTGGTCAATCTCAAGAAGTAGACAGTGAACCACAAGCTATTGCTTCATATGCCAAAGCTAAGATAAATGCTGCGTATGATTATAAGGTGGAAAAATATTATACATTACTTAATGACTTACAAACAATTATATCAAATCTAAATAATGATAATTAATAAGTGGATAAATGAAAATATCAAAGATTATTGGTATAGTTAAAAATATTAAGAAAGTCCCCCATTATATTGTTTAAAGCAATAAGTGGGAGATTTTCTTGTTCTTCTAAATTAAATGTTTATATCTTTTAATGCCTTCAAGTATATCATAAGGAATACACAAACGTCCGTAGCCTATTCCAAGTTCTAGCTTTGGTTTATTTGCACCATGATAATCAGAACCGCCAGAGATAAGAAGATTATATTTTTTAGCAAGGTTTTTAATTTCAATTTCTTCTCCCATAGTATAAGTAGAATATATTCCTTCAATTCCAACAAGACCAGCTTCACAAAGATAATTCATAAGTTGAGTCATTGCATCATTTCCAAGATGATATAATGTAGGGTGAGCAAGAATTGGTACGCCGCCAACAGACTTTATAAGTGTTATGGCTTCGGCTGGAGTCATTTTCTTGCGTGGAATATTACATGGACGATTGTCACCAAGATAACGGTCAAAGGCTTCGTTACGACTGCCGACAATACCTTTTTTTAGAAGATAGTCAGCAAAGTGAGCTCTAGTTATTACAATATCACCATATTTCTTTAGCATATCGTCATAGTTGATGTCTATACCTAGATTGCGAAATGCTTCACATATTTTTATGTTACGGTTTTGTCGAACATCTCTTAATGTTTCAAGTTCTTTTTTAAAAGCTTCGTTAGTATAATCTATGTATAAACCTACAATATGAATTTCTTTATTATTGTAAAATGTACTGAGTTCAATTCCAGGAATAATCTCAAGATTATTTTCAGCACCAGCTATCATAGCTTCTTGTATTCCATCAATTGTATCATGGTCAGTAAGCGCCATTGCACAAAGTCTCATTTCAATTGCGTGTAATACTAATTCAGTGGGAGTAAGAGTTCCATCGGAAAATGTTGAATGAACGTGAAGGTCAATTTTTCTCATAAAATAAAGTCCTTTCTTTGTGTATGTAAATTGTTATAAAAATTTTAACACTATTAAACACATATAGCAATAATAGTATTATGCTGTATTTTTTACATTTTTTTAATTGTAATTATATTAGTTTTGGTTTAAAATGTAAAGTATACGCAGTATAAAGTAAAGAATAACAATATACGAGACTTTTAAGATATTAATACACTGTTATATTTCACACTGTTATATAAAAATAACAATTTAGAAACTGCAAATGACAGATTAAATTTTGTCAGAAACTATAAATATTTAGATTTCCATTTTTAAAATGGGTTAGGAGCTACCTAAATGAGAAAAAAATCACATATTTCATTATCAATGTATCTTGTAAACAGTATGGACAGTGAGCTTTTAGAAAGTCACAAGAAAGCATTTATTTTAGGAAGTATTCTTCCAGACTGTAAACCATCGTTTGTTACAACGAAGCATAATATTGCAGAAACTTTTGATATTGTATGTAAGTTTATTGATGAATTAACAGTTGATACAGAAGATTTTAAAAAGATTTCTACAGCTTATTGTCGAAGACTGGGAGAGGTAACACATTACCTTGCAGATTACTTTACATTTCCACATAATGAGATATTTCATGGAACATTAAGAGAGCATTGTAAATACGAAAAGTATTTAAAGAAAGCTTTAAAAGCTTATATTAAGAGTGATAATATCAGTGTTAATAAACAGATTGTAAGCAGCTTTTCAAAGCCAGAGGATTTAAGAGATTATGTGCTTAAGGTGCATAAGCAATATCTTTTATGTAATAAGACAGTTGAAAGTGATTGTATGTATATTGTATCTTTATGTCATGTAGTTGTTGCAGGAATATTAAGTCTTCTTACAATGAATAGAAGCGTTGTTGCAGCATAATTAAGGTTAGTTTACTGATAAGTTAGGAGGAATATAATGGAAAGACAGCTTGTAATAGGCGGATTTTATAGACATTTTAAGAATAAGCTGTATCAAGTAAGAGCGATAGCATATCATTCAGAAACAAAAGAAAAGATGGTGGTATATCAGGCATTATATGGTGATTATTCAGTGTATGTAAGACCTTATGATATGTTTATGAGTGAGGTTGATAAGCAGAAGTATCCTGATATTTATCAGAAGTATAGGTTTGAACAAGTTTATCCAGATGGCTCAGATATGCCACATGTAAATAATTCAATATCAAATAGTAGCGCTTCACAAGATATAGCTAAAGAAGTTATAGAAGTTAAAAAGTTCAAAGAAAATAAAGAACAAAATCAACAAAATATTCAGTATGAGCAAAATGTAAAGTCAAATGTTTCAAACATAAATAGTCCAACAGTAAAAGTAAATGAAGCATATAAAAATAATAATTTAATTCATACAGAAGTAATTGATATAAAAGAGGTTGATAATAATGAATTAGAAAATGTAAATGAAGAAGAACAAGTTAATCCACTTCTTATGGCATTTCTTGATGCAGAAGATTATCAGCAAAAGTTAAATACATTAACAGGAATGGCTTCTAAGTTAGATGATAAACTTATTGATGCTATGGCAGCTTCAATGGAAATAGAAGTACCAGAAGGGCCTATAGAAAAAAGATATGCTTCACTTAGAAGTTGTATTATGACACATGCTAAGTTTGAATGTACAAGGTTAAGAAATTAACAATATACTCTAAATTACACAATTAGGAAAGGGGAATTGCTTATGAGAGAAAAAGACTTTTCACACATCACATCACAAATTGAGGATTTATCAGAATTATGTATTGAAAACAACCAGATTGATATGTCTTTGTATGATAAATATGAAGTTAAAAGAGGTTTAAGAGACCTTAATGGTAAAGGTGTGCTTACAGGACTTACAGAAATTTCTGAAATTCATGCTTCAGATGTTGATGAAAATGGAGTATCTCACCCTTGCGATGGTGAACTTTTTTACAGAGGGGTAAATGTAAAAGATATTATTGCAGGTTTTACAAAGGATAAGCGATTTGGGTTTGAAGAAGTGACTTATCTTTTATTATTTGGTAAAATGCCAGATAAGAAAGAACTTAGTAATTTTACAAAGCTTTTAGGTGAATATAGATGTATACCACCAAACTTTGTAAGAGATATAATAATGAAAAAGCCAAGTAGAGATATAATGAATGCTGTGGCAAGAAGTGTTCTTATGTTATATTCTTATGATGATAGAGCTGATGACCTTAGTATTCCTAATGTTGTAAGACAGTCTTTACAGCTAATATCAGAGCTTCCATTGCTTGCTGTATATAGTTATCAGGCATATAGACATTATCACAAGGGTGGAAGTCTTATAATACATGAACCAGACCCTAATTTATCTACAGCAGAAAATATTCTTCATTTATTAAGAGCAGATGGTAAGTATACACCACTTGAAGCAGAAATACTTGATATTGCATTAGTTCTTCATGCAGAGCATGGCGGTGGTAATAACTCAACATTTACAACACACGTTGTAACATCATCAGGAACAGATACATATTCTTCAGTTGTATCTTCGTTAGGTTCACTAAAAGGTCCTAAACATGGTGGTGCTAATATTAAGGTCGTTAAGATGTTTGACGATATTAAAGAGCATGTTAAGGACTGGGATAATCAAAATGAACTTTCTTCTTATGTAGATAAGATACTTCATAAAGAAGCATTTGATAGAACTGGTCTTGTATATGGAATGGGTCATGCGGTGTATTCTTTATCTGACCCTAGAGCTAAGGTGTTTAAGAAGTTCGTTGAAGAACTTTCAGTTGAAAAGCATATGGAAAAAGAATATAAGCTTATGGCAGATGTTGAGCGTATAGCTGCAGAACTTATAGCGAAGGAAAGAAAGATTTATAAGGGCGTTAGTGCTAATGTCGATTTCTATAGTGGATTTGTGTATAGAATGTTAGGACTTCCAACAGAACTTTATACACCTATATTTGCAGTAGCAAGAATATCTGGTTGGAGTGCACATAGAATAGAAGAACTTATTAATTGCAATAAGATAATAAGACCTGCTTATATGAATGTGTGTGACCGTAAAGAATATGTTGATTTAAAGGATAGATAAGAGTCTTTTTAAAAGATTGCATTAATATAATTAAAGTGGTATATTAGTGGTCGATACTTTACTATTTACACATTAGTTTAACATATTGATTACAGACTTATAAATTAAAAAATAGGCTGTAATCTTAATATTCATTATTATAATTGTGAGTAGTAATATCAATGATTTGCGATTATGTAAGACAAAAGGAGTTTATTTTATGAATATCGTAGTATTAGCAGGTGGAACAAGTACAGAACGTGATGTATCAATTGTGACTAGCGTTAATGTAGCAAAGTCACTTAAAAGAAATGGTCATAATGTTAATTTGATAGATGTATTTTTAGGTACAGATAAGTATAAGTCAAGTGATGAGTTCTTTAATGAAGATAATGACTTTGATAAAGTTGAAGAAGAACTTAAAGCTAGGACAGCAGATATTCCAGCACTTATTAAGGAAAGACTTGAAAATGGAGAGTCATTTTTTGGCAACTCAGTATTAGAGTATTGCAAAGCAGCAGATATAGTATTTATGGGATTACATGGTGCTAATGGAGAAGATGGCAAGATACAAGGAACATTTGATTTGTTAGGAATTAAATACACAGGTACAGGATATCTTAGTAGTGCAATTTCAATGGATAAGGAGCTTACAAAGAAAGTGCTTGTTTCAGAAGGAGTGCCAATGCCAAAGGGCGTTGCATTAAAGAAAGGTCATAAGCTTGAATATGTACCATTTCCTTGTGTAGTAAAGCCTTGTTGTGGCGGTTCAAGTGTTGGTGTTTCTATAGTGCAAAGTGAAGAAGATTTTAATGCAGCAGTTGAAGAAGCATTTACTTATGAAGATAACATACTTGTTGAAGAATATGTCAATGGTAGAGAATTTTCTGTTGCAGTAGTTGATGGAAAGGCACTTCCTGTTGTAGAGATAGTTCCTCTTAAGGGCTTCTATGATTATGAAAATAAATACAAAGATGGAGCTTCTGAACATATTAGTCCAGCACGAATACCTGATGATATAACAAAGAAAATGCAAAGATGGGCAGAGAAAGCTTGCGAAGCAGTTGGTGTTACTTCTTATGCAAGAGTTGACCAGATATTAGATAAAGACAATAATATATACTGTCTTGAAATTAATACTCTTCCAGGAATGACACCTAACAGCCTTATTCCAATTGAAGCACAGGCAATGGGTATGTCTTACGATGAGCTTACACAACAACTTATAGATGTTTCCTTAAAGAAATATAATTAAGAATTAAAGGATTTTTTATTATGAAAGGCATGACGATAAAGGCTATGACAGCCGTTTGTAATGGTACATATTATGGAGATAAACAATTCCTTGAAAAAGAAGTAAGTGCAATTACAACAGATAGTAGAAATATTGAAAAAGATGGAATGTTTATTGCAATAAAGGGAGAGCGAAGTGACGGACACAATTATATAAGTCAATGTTTTGACAATGGCGCACTTTGTTGTATATCAGAAAATGTACTTGAAAATGAAACAAGACCATATATTAAAGTTGACTCATCTTTACAAGCTTTAAAAGATCTTGCTGAATTGTACAGAAGTAATCTTGATGTTAAGGTAGTAGGAATAACAGGAAGTGTTGGAAAGACGAGTACAAAAGAAACTATTGCGGCAGTTCTTTCGCAAAAATATAAGGTATTAAAAACTCAAGGTAATTTTAATAATGAAATAGGGCTTCCATTAACTGTATTTAGACTTACACAAGACGATGAAATAGCAGTACTTGAAATGGGAATTAGTGATTTCGGTGAAATGACAAGGCTTACTAAAATTGCAAAGCCAGATATATGTGTTATTACTAATATTGGTCTTTGCCATCTCGAAAATTTAAAGACAAGAGATGGAATATTGCAGGCTAAGACTGAGATATTTAAGTCAATGAATAAGAATGGAACTGTTGTGTTAAATGGTGATGACGATAAGCTTATTACTATTAATGAAGTATATGGAAAAGAACCAGTGTTCTTTGGCGTTAATTATAAAGACGGTGTATATGCTGATAATATAAAGAATTTGGGACTTGAAGGAACAAGTTGTACACTTCATGGTGTTAAGGCTTCTGACAATGTGAGTGAATTTGATATTAAGATACCTATTGCTGGACATCATATGTTATACAATGCTTGTGCAGCCGCAGCCGTTGGTGCAGTTCTTGGTCTTACCTCATGGCAGATAAGACAGGGAATTGAAAGCATGGAAACATTAGCAGGTCGTAATCATATTATTAAGGAAAATGGTTTACTTATAATTGATGACTGTTATAATGCCAATCCTGTTTCAATGAAGGCTTCAATTGATGTAATTGATACTGCCATTGGTAGAAAGGTATGTATTCTTGGCGATATGTTTGAGCTTGGAAAAAATGAAAAGCAACTTCATTTTGACGTTGGCGAATATCTTGGAACTAAGAGTATTGATGTGCTTTTAACTGCTGGAGGACTTGCAAAGCAACTTGCTGAAGGTACTATTGATTATATTGACAATCATTATAAGGCGCATGAGTGTGAAGTTCATGCTTATGATACAAGAGATGAGCTTATTAGTGATTTAGCTAATGTTATTAAAAAGGGTGATAATATTCTTGTTAAGGCATCACATGGAATGGAGTTTCCTAAGGTGATTGAGGCTTTAAAGAAATTGTAGTTATATAACAAGAGAAGAATGTGAGTGATTTTATAGTTGATGGATAAAAGCTAAGTATTTCTAAGATATGCTGATTTATATAATTAAAACAGACGTGACCGCAATCAATGCGACATCGTGTCGCTGATTGCTTTATCGCACCCCCATGTGCGATAATCACTGATTTTATACAGCATATCTAAGAACTACTAAGCTTTTACCATAGACTATAAAATCACTCACATTCTTCTATTTACTTTTATGACATAATTTTAAGTTTACTACAATTTATTTGATTTGGGGGAGATTTAAGTTGTAAATCATATTAAGTAATGGGTAGACTTTAATGATTTATTATAAAAATACTGCCATTTTGTCTTTTTGTTAAATTGATAATGATTTTTTATTTTGAGTTATTCATTAAAATCAGTGTATGAAAATTTTAAGTGATTATTATATAGTTTTATGTTATTAGTTGTTGTATATTGTTTGTGAGAAAATATTTTTAAAAATATAAAAATATACTTTACAAATAGTATGTAGTGTGTTAATATACATGCACAAGATATCTTTCAATTTACAGCGCAATGCTGTGTCTATTATAAATGTATACATTTCAAATTTTTCCCGATTTTTAAAAATAATTTTTATGATTTTAGGAGGTGCTTTATGAGCGATATAATTGAACATTATGGTAAGGTGGTTGTGGCACTTGCAGGAGTGTTGGCGGCTGTGTTGTTGACTGTTGTAGTTGTTGGAACGGTTAATGAAAAGACAACAAAGGCAGTAAATAGTCTTGAATATGAAAGTAAGATAAGTGACCAATTCGGCACTAATAAATAAGTTTTTATTAAGAATTATAAAAAATTGCTCTTATCAGAAGGGGCAAGCTCCTTCTGATAAATCAAAGTAGTGTGCTTAAAAGCAATAAAGTTAATTGTGATATTTATTTAATATTATAAATATTAACATTAATGAGTAATTTAAGAATAATAGAAAGAGAGAAGTTTATTGAATGAAAATATAAGTTTAAATACTCTTATTGAAATGAATAAACATACTTTATTTGTTGAGCTTGAGAGTGAGATTAACAATGATAATATTACTGATATAGAATGGGACGGATATAATCTTTGGATAAGTGACCTTACAAAAGGGTGCTATTTATCTGACAAAATATTAAGCCAAGAATATATTGAAAATCTTTCAATAAGGTTAGCTAATATTATGAAAGTACCATTTAACAGAACATTTCCTGTGTTAGAAGCTAATACTGATGAATTTCGTATATCAATATGGCATGAGTCTAGGTGTTCAAAGAAAAGCATTTCAATAAGAAAAATTCCTAAAAGGTTAAGGTTTGGCAGAGCTGAAATAATTAATACAAAATATGCGCCAGAAAAACTTATTAATCTTATTGAAAATTGTGTAATAGGTCATTGTAATTGTGTGATAGGCGGACAACCACATGCTGGAAAGACGGAACTACTTAAGTATATGTCAACCTTTATTCCATATAATGAAAAAGTAGGTGTATATGAAGATAACCAAGAAATTCATTATAGAACGATTAATCCGGGTAAGAAATGTACGGAGTTTTATGTTGATGATAAATTTCAATATTCACATATAATAAAGGCGGGGTTAAGACATAATATAGACTGGGTATTGCTTTCTGAGTCGAGAGGACCAGAAGTAGTTGACCTTTTAAACAGTCTTTCTACGGGGGCATATTGTATGACAACTATGCACCTTGACAATGTGAGTGGAATACCTGACAGAATATATAATATGTTAGGACAAGGAAGTGTAACAGATAGATTTATTAATAGTATCTATAAGTACATAGATTTAGGAATATTAGTTGAGTGTGATAAGAATGAAAAAAGAAAAATTACACAGGTAGGTTTCTTTACAAGGCAAGAGGGCATTAATAAATGTACCATTATATATGAAAATGGAGAATTTACAGAAAATAATATTCCAGAACAGATACTAGGAAAATTAAAAAAATATGGAATTGGTGATGTGTATGAAAGGTAGGGGTAATAAAGAAATACAAAAAATGCTAAAGAAAGGATATTCCTATTTTTCCTATAAAAATATGAATGAGAACGTAGTAGCTTATGGTTATGAATATCCTATAAAATACCATATTGAAACTATGGTGTTAATGATTATTATAACATTTATAACAGGATTATTTTATCAACTTGATACTGCTTATATTGCAATTGTTATTTTTACGGGATTAGTATGTGTACCTAAATTAATTTCAGTTTATTTTTCTAACAAGTATAAGCAAAGAAGATTTAATGATGTGGATATTTATATACATCAGATGGCATATTCATTTCAAAGACAGCCTAAGATAAGTACGGCGTTAGAAGATACTTATAAAATAGCTTCAAAAGATTTAAAAGAATGTATTGGCAAAGCACTTGATGAGCTTCAATATGATAATACAGATAAGGTATATGAAAGGGCGTTAGGTGTTATTGAAAATGAGTATGATAATTCAAGAGTAACCACACTGCATAAATTTCTTATTAACATTGAAAAAAAGGGTGGGAGTTATTCAACATCACTTTCTGTATTATTGATGGATTTTGATAATTGGGTGAAAAATGTATATAAACATCAGCAGGATATAAAAAGAGTAAAAACTAATTTAGCTATTGGACTAATTTTGAGTTTTTTTCTAGCAAGTGTATCAGTTATTATTGCATTTATTTTAAAAAATACATCAGAAATACAGCTTGATATTACAAAGAATTTGACATATCAAATTTGTTCAACAGTATTTATTATACTTTGTTTGATTTTTTATGTGTATACAAGATGCGCATTTAATGATGACTGGGTTAAGTTGGGTAGAGATGACAATAAGATTATTAAAGATTATAAAGTGGCATTTCATACAAAGGTAAATACAATACAAAGAAAAATGTTTCCAGTGTGTGTTGTAATGCTTGTTGTTGCATTAGCTTTGTTAATAGCAAAACGATATGTGTGGTCAATAGTTTTATTTTTATTTGCAGTATATATAATGTATGTTCCAAAGTTAAATATAAAAAATGCAAGAAATAGAATAAATGAAGATGTGTATAGAGGTTTTTCAGATTGGTTAAGAGATGTTGCAATAAATCTTCAAGAAGAACCACTTATGATGGCAATAGAAAATACTTATAATACTTGCCCTGTAGTGATAAAAGAGTCTTTAGAAGAATTTATATATGAAATTGAAAGTAATCCATCAGATGTAGAACCATACTATAACTTTATGAGTAGATTTGGTATTCTTGATATATCTTCAATGGTAAGAACTTTGTATTCATTGTCAGAATTGTCAATAGAAAGTGCAGATGATGCAATTAACAGCTTGATAAAAAGAAATTATGAATTGATGGATAAGCATGAAGCGGATAAGAATAAAGATACAATAAGCACAATGAAATTCGCAGAGTATATACCAACAGTTTTTGTTTCATTTAAAATAGCAATAGATATGATGTTAGTTGTATCTAATTATTTATAATTATAGGTATTATATTTAAAAACTTTTATTGTCTTATCAAATTTTAATTAAAGGGTGAAAATTATATGGAAAAAATAATTGAAGAATATGCACAAGCCGTTACAGCAATACCAATTGGTACAGTTATTGTTACAGTATTTGTTATGATTTTATTAAAGGTGACTTAAGAAATAGCAATTTAATTGATGGTATTAAATTCTAAATAATTGTGTGACAGATGAGGTGTGTGTGGAAGAAATAATAAATGAATATGGCAGTACAATAGTTACTGTGATTGGAATAGGTGCAGGAGTAGGCATATTAATACATTGTATAAGTATGTATAAGGATAGCATTTTTAATATGTTAGCTTCGATAATGTATAGGTAATTATTATTTGATTGCCATAAATAAAAAAGAAAGGAATATATTTTTGAGAAGTATTATAGAAGTATCAGCTTGTCTTATTGTAGTGACTATAATGTGTTATCTTGGAATTGATTATGTAAAAATGAATATGCAGGTATCAAAGGTAAATGAAACAGTTCAGTATGTGGGGGATTATATAGAAATACATGGAAAAGTAGAAAATAATAATACAATTGATAGCACAACAATTGCGCAAGTACAAAAGTATATGAATAATTATAATATGTCAGCTAATTATGAATATGATTGTGATACAGATGATTATTATTATTTTAAAATGAGTATGAATTATACAATAGGAAGTAATTTTATGAACATAAAAAAGCAACATTTGTATGAACAAATAGTAAGAGTTCCAAAACTTATAAATGCTTAGATAATAAAAAATAATATAAGAGATGAGGTAGTTTTGAGAAGTGTAATAACAATAAGCGCAACGTGTATAGGGATATTATTATTTATATTAATTAATAATGTGATTATTAGTATGAATATGAGAAACAATGAAGTAAATACAGGTATGGAAAATGCCATAGATTATGCGATTGATATATTAGATGATGTATATGCAGGATATGATTATACATCATCTAATAAGAATGAATATATTGATACAATAATGAATGTATTTTGCAAAGCTTTAAATGAAAAAATAAATACAGACGGAAATATAACAGTTAGTGTAGCTAATTATGACTTAGATAAAGGAGGACTTGATATAAAAATTACAGAAGATTTTTCATATAATTTTCTGAATAAAAAAGGAAAGGTTACTTGTGAAAGGTCAGTTACATTTTAAGATTTTAATTTATCAAAATATAAAAGTGGCTATTGCACTAAGAAAAATTTATACAAAAATATATTTTGTGTAAACTTTTTTAGTGCGATAGCCACTTTTTATTTACGAAAACAGTCATTAAAGTCTGCGTTTGTATAAGAGTTTGTTATGATAACTTCTTAGATTAAAATATGTTAATTATTGCACTTATGGTTCTTCTGGCAATTTTAATAACACTAATTCAATTCTATTAGAGGAAGCTCGTTCTATTTTAAAGTGAATATTGTCAATATCAAACTGTTCGCCGATTTCAGGAAAACGGTCAAGCTTTTCAATAATGAAACCTCCAATGGAATCATTATCTTCTGATGTAAACTTAAGATTTAAAGAGTCGTTAAGGTCATCAATTTTATAAGAACCATCAACAAGATAAGATAATGGCCCAACCTTAATAAATGGGTCAGTTTCGTCAGTGTCATATTCATCACGAATTTCACCGACGATTTCCTCAAGTAAATCTTCAGTAGTAATCATGCCTGCTGTAGAACCATATTCGTCTAATACAATACTAATGCTGTGAGAACTTCTTTGCATAACGTTAAAAAGTTCAGAAGTATTCTTATGCTCATATGTAAAGAAAGGTTTTCTCATAACAGAGCGTATATTAAACTTATCATCATGTGGTGTAAGTATAAGGTCTTTAATATTAAGAATACCAATTACATTGTCAGCATTACCCTCATAAATAGGAATTCTAGTATACTTTGTTTCTCTGAATAATTCAATTATATCATCATAGCTAGTATTAACATCAGCAAGAGTCATATCTATTCTAGGTATCATAACGTCTTTAGCTTCAGTGTCACCAAAGTCGAATAAATTATTAATAATTTTCTTTTCATTAGACTCAATAACACCATCTTCATGACTTACTTGAACAAATGTTCTTAATTCTTCTTCAGTAATCTTATTATGACCACTGTTAGGGGCAACATGAAGAGCTTTAAGAATTACACTAGAAAGCTTATCAACTACGAAAATTACAGGTGTAAGAACATTCATAATAAAATAAATAATTGGTGCATAAAACAGAGCAAACTTTTCTGCATGAATAGTAGCAGTAGTTTTAGGCGTAATTTCACCAAATATAAGAACAAGAACAGTCATAATACCTGTAGCAATACCTGTTGCATAACTTCCCCATAAGTGTATTGTAAGTGTTGTCATAAGAGAAGATGCAGATATGTTGACAATATTATTTCCAATAAGAATTGCGCTAAGCATTTTACCAGAATTGTCAATTACTTTACCAACTGTAATAGCTCTTTTGTTACCTTCTTCAATAAGAGAACGAATTTTAATCTTATTGACCATAGTAAAGGCTGTTTCAGCAGATGAGAAAAATGCTGATAATAATAATAAAATGATAATAATAATAATTTGTGCGATACTGTCCGTATCCAAAAAAAATCACTCCTTTATAAATATTGATAGTAATGATAAGATTTTACTAAAAGCCCAATAATATGTCAAATAATTTTCTGAAAATAGTTATATAATTAATAGATATTTCATAAAATATAACGTGACAAAATTACATTTTACATAGTATTACACAAATATTATGAATATTGGGAGGAGATATATGTCAGTAAAAGTATTAAATATGTTAAAAACAATGGTTATTTCATATCTAATTACGGGAATTATGCTTATTATATTATCATTTGGATTATATAAAATGGGTTTATCAGAATTTCAAGTTTCAGCAGGAATTATTGTAACTTATGCGCTATCTGCTTTTGCTGGTGGGTATATTATTGCAAAAAAGGAAAAAACAAGACGACTCATGTGGGGAATTGGCTTTGGAATATTGTACTTCGTAGTATTATTTGCAATATCTTTATTAATAGGAAATGATATTGATAACTCATCAGCAATAAGAAGTGTTATTATTTGTGTATGTGCAGGGGCAATAGGCGCATTTGCAACGCCAGTACCACAGACTTGAAGTTAAAAACAAGTAAAAGTTATCATTATTTAATTAAATTTTATACTTATATTTTAACAACAGAAACATAAAAATAAAAAATTCGACAAAATTAAAATAAAAAAAAGGAAATACGAAAAAAGTGTAGAATATTCTAATTAGAACCCTATTTTAACAGTACTAAATAAATGATTGATTTAGATATTATTAAGAGTAACTAAGTTTATATAGGGGGCAACTGATTATTGTATTTAATGGAAGCTGGGGTATATGTATTCAAGTGAAGTTATTGAAGAAGTAGTGTCAAGAAATGATATTGTTGATGTTATTTCTAATTATATAAAACTTAAAAAAAATGGTAGTTCGTATGTCGGATTATGCCCATTTCATAATGAAAAGTCGCCATCATTTTCAGTATCACAAAGTAAACAGCTCTATCATTGTTTTGGTTGTGGTGTAGGTGGAAATGTTATAACCTTTGTTATGGAATATGAGAATATGACATTTTTAGAAGCTGTTAAGCTGCTTGGGGATAGAGCAGGCATGACACTTGAAGAAACGTCTTATTCTGAACAAGAACAAAAAAATCGTGATATAAAAACTAAACTTTTAGAGATTAACAAAATAGCTGCTACTTATTATTATCATAATCTTAAAAGTGAAAATGGCAAGGTTGGTCTTGATTACTTTGCAGGTAGGGGTCTTACAAGTAATACAATCAACCGTTTCGGATTAGGATATGCAGGTCAGACAGGTAATGAATTGTATAGATATCTTAAAAGTAAGGGATATGACGATGAACTGTTAAAAGAAACAGGGCTATTTACTTATGAAAGAGGTATACACGATAAGTTCTGGAATCGAGTTATGTTTCCTATTATGGATATTAATAACCGAGTTATTGGCTTTGGTGGTCGAGTAATGGGAGAGGCTAAGCCAAAGTACCTTAATTCGCCAGAAACAAGGCTTTTTGATAAGAGTCGTAATCTATATGGGCTTAATATTGCAAGAATGTCAAGAAAGTCTAACATGATTATATGTGAAGGTTATATGGACGTTATAGCACTTCATCAAGCAGGCTTTAATCAGGCGGTTGCAAGTCTGGGTACGGCTTTAACATCGGCACAAGCTAATATTATGAAAAGGTATACTGATAATGTGTTAATAACGTATGATAGTGATGAAGCTGGAACAAAAGCGGCATTAAGAGCTATTCCTATTTTAAAAGAAGCAGGTCTTTCAACAAGAGTTATTGATATGAAGCCTTATAAAGACCCTGATGAATTTATAAAAGCATTAGGGGCAGAAGCATTTCAACAAAGAATTGACAAAGCTAAGAATAGTTTTATGTATGAAATTAGTGTAATTGAGAAAAAATATGATAAGACTGACCCAGAAAAAGAAACTGCCTTTGAAAGAGAAGTTGCAGAAAAGCTGGTAACATTTTCACAAAGACTTGAACGTGAAAATTATATGAGAGCAGTCTGTAAGGAATTTTCAATATCTTATGAGGGAATGAGAGAGCTTGTTGCCTCCATTGGAAGTCACAGTGGCATAATAAAAAGACCAGAGCCTACTAAAAAGGCGCAGGCTACAAAACGTGAGAGTGGAATAAGACAAGCTGAAAAGATACTTCTTACATGGATAATTGATGATAGAAATGTATTTGAAAAGGTAAGACAGTATATAACCCCAAAGGATTTTCTTGACCCATTGTTAAAAGATGTGGCAGATAAGCTTTATATACAGTTTGATAACGGTAAAGTTAATCCAGCGACGATTATTAATACATACGAAACGGAAGAAGAGCATAGTGAGGTCGCAGCGCTTTTTAGTGCAGAGCTTGATGCAGGTTTAAGTCAAAACGAAAGACAAAAGGCGCTTAACGACACAGTTATCAAAGTTAAGAATAACAGTCTTGAGTATGAAATGGATTGCGCAACAAAGCAAGGTAATTCAAAACTAGTACAAGAGCTTATGATGGAACAGATTAAATTAAAAAATCTTAATATAGAGTTGTAATTAAAAATAGAAGGTTTTATTTTATATAAGCCTGATAATTTATTTATAAGAACAACAAGCTAATTCTGTGCTTGCAGGGGAGTTTGGTGATTATTGAGATAAAACATAATGAATGTAATTGCATAAGTATTTTACAATTGTATTTCTTAAAATATGGATTGTTAATATAAAAGGTGCATTACTTATAGAAAATTGAGTATTTGCTCAAAAGACACTTAAATGAAGAATTGAAGATGGAAGGATGGACTATAATGGCAAAGAGAGTCGAAGATTTTGAAGAAGATGTAATTAATCAGGAAGCAAGAGTATCAAAGAAGCCAATAAAAAAATCAAAGGCAGAAGCCGAGTCACAGGAATTAACAGAAGAAGCTAAGGCTGAGTTAATTGCAGCTAAGTTCGATGAGAAATGTAAGTCATTATTGCAGATAGCAAAGAAGAAGAAAAATGTTCTTGATTACGAAGAAATTATGAAGGCATTTGCAGATACAGACTTTGAAGCAGACAAGATGGAAAAAGTATTTGAATTTCTTGATATTAACAATGTAGATGTTAAAATGCCAGATGATGACAGTGATGAAGACGATATTATCTTAGATGATGAAGATGACATTGACATTGAAAAGATTGACCTTTCTGTACCTGATGGTGTCGGTCTTGAAGACCCTGTAAGAATGTATCTTAAAGAAATAGGTAAAGTTCCACTTCTTAGTGCAGATGAAGAAATAACATTTGCAAAGAAAATGGAACTCGGTGCTGCTATGAAAAAGCAGATGGAAGAAAATATTGAAGCTTTCCGTTCATTAAGTAAGGAAGAACAAAAGGAATATAAAAAAGCGATTGACCAGGGTGAAATGGCTAAAAAGAGATTAGCTGAGGCTAACTTAAGACTTGTTGTAAGTATTGCAAAAAGATATGTTGGTAGAGGAATGTTATTCTTAGACCTTATTCAAGAGGGTAATTTAGGTCTTATAAAAGCCGTTGAAAAGTTCGATTATAGAAAAGGCTATAAGTTCAGTACTTATGCAACATGGTGGATAAGACAAGCTATAACAAGAGCTATAGCTGACCAAGCTAGAACAATAAGAATACCAGTTCATATGGTTGAAACTATTAACAAGCTTGTAAGAGTATCAAGACAACTCCTTCAAGAATTAGGTAGAGAACCATCGCCAGAAGAAATTGCAGAAGCAATGGATATTCCTGTAGAAAGAGTAAGAGAAATTCAAAAGATTTCACAAGAACCAGTATCACTTGAAACACCAATTGGTGAAGAAGAAGATAGTCATTTAGGTGATTTTATTCAAGATGACAATGTTCCAGTTCCAGCAGAAGCAGCGGCTTCAACACTGTTAAAGGAACAGCTTGTTGAAGTATTAGGAACTCTTACAGAAAGAGAACAAAAGGTATTAAGACTTCGTTTTGGTATGGACGATGGCAGAGCTAGAACTCTTGAAGAAGTTGGTAAGGAGTTCAATGTAACAAGAGAGCGTATCAGACAGATTGAAGCTAAGGCTTTAAGAAAGTTAAGACACCCAAGCAGAAGCCGTAAACTTAAAGATTACCTTGATTAAAAATAAATTTGCAGGAGTGCGCCAAAATGGATAATTTTAAATTGTCAGAGCGTCTTAAAAAAGTTGCACATCTTATTAACAAAGGAAATACCATAGCAGATATTGGAACAGACCACGGATATTTGCCAATATATATAATTAAGCAAAATATATCCAATCATGTAATAGGTATGGACTTAAGAAAAGGGCCTCTTCAAAAAGCAAAAGATAATATAAGACTTTTTAACGTAAATGATAAAGTTGAATTAAGACTTTCAGATGGTTTAGATAAGCTAGAGAGTGGAGAGGCTGATACAGTTACTATATGTGGTATGGGTGGAAAGCTTATACAGAGCATTTTAACTAAGGGCAAGGATAAGCTTAGTTGTGACACACAGCTAATCGTTTCTCCACAGTCAGAGATTGCCGAGTTTAGAGAGTTTTTACAAAAAAATGGTTATTTAACAGTATCAGAGTATATGTTAAAAGAAGAAGGTCAGTTCTATCTTATTATAGAATGTCGTATAAATAAAAATAGCGATATCAATGAAAATATATTTGACGATATGCAAAGAAGTACTTATTACAAATATGGTAGACAGTTGCTTGAAGAAAAGAATGAGTGTTTGCATGAATACTTATTAAAAGAAAAGCAGATTAATGAAAGTGTATACAATAAAGTTATATCACTTGAAGTTAATGATGGTGTAAAAAAGCGATTAGAACAGCTACAAGCAGATAGAAAATGTATAGAATATGCGTTATCATTTTATGAATAGTGTCAAGAAAGGCGTGATGTTATGACTAAGACATTAATACAATTAGCACAAGAAGAAGCAATAAAAACTAATAAGATAATTACGGCGATAAAAGTCGAGGGTAAGCTTAAAGAACTTTCAGACACAGTGGTAGAAGAGGGCAATATTGAATTTATTACAACGGAAACTAAGATTGGAATTGAAACATATAGAAGAAGTGTAATAATGCTTATGTTGAGTGCAATACATAATATGTATCCTAAAGACAATAAGTTAAAAGTATATGTTCAATATTCTGTAAGTAAGGGCGTGTATTGTGAGATTAAGGGAGATTTTGAAGTTACACAAGAGTTTCTAGACAGTTTAAAGGCTAAAATGCTTGACTATGTAGCTAAAGATATTCCAATTAATAAAACTACATTAAAGACAAGTGAAGCTGTAAAGTTATTTGAAAAGTATGGCATGGACGAAAAGGTGAAGCTTTTTAAATATAGAACAGACTCTTATATAAGTGTGTATGAACTTGATGGCTATAACGATTACTATTACGGTTATATGATGCCTTCAACTAAAAGTTTAGGTATATTTGAACTGTATAAATATAGTGACGGTTTTGTGTTACAGCTTCCAGTTAAGGAAGCTCCTTATCAAGTTCCAGAATTTGCGCCACAAAATAAAGTAAGTGACACTTTACACAATGCTACAAAATGGGCAGAAATGATGGAGATGCACACAGTTGGAGATATCAATCAGCATATTATTGATGGTAATATTAATTCTATGATGTTGGTGCTTGAAGCTAAGAAGCAGCAAGATATAATAAGTATTGTCAATCGGATTAAGGAACATAAAGGTGTTAAGTTTATTATGATTGCTGGTCCATCTTCATCGGGTAAGACAACATTTTCGCATAAGTTATCTATACAGTTAAGAGCAAGTGGTTTTAAGCCACATACGATAGGTGTTGATGATTATTTTGTTGAAAGGGAGCAGACTCCTAAGGATGAAAATGGCAATTATAACTTTGAGGATATAGAAGCCATTGACATAGAGCTTTTTAACCGCCATATGACTGCACTTTTAAATGGTGAAGAGGTTGATATGCCTACATTTAACTTTAAAAAGGGTTGTAAAGAATATCTTGGCAATAAGATTAAGATGGGTAAAGATGATATTCTTGTTATTGAAGGAATACATTGTCTTAATGATAAGTTGTCTTATTCACTTCCTGTTGAAAGTAAATTTAAGATATATATAAGTGCACTTACACAGCTTAATATTGATGAGCATAACAGAGTGACATCTACAGATGTTCGTCTTATAAGAAGAATGGTAAGAGATTTAAGAACTAGAGGTGCTTCACCTACAAGAACACTTGATATGTGGGAGTCCGTAAGAAAAGGCGAAGAAAAGAACATTTTCCCGTATCAAGAATGTGCAGATGTAGTTGTTAATTCTGCAATGTCTTATGAGCTTTTTGTATTAAAGCCTTATGTCGAACCACTATTATATTCTGTAAGTGAAGATGACCCAGAATATTATGAAGCAAAAAGACTTCTTAAGTTTTTAAAGTATTTCCTTTCTTGTAGTTCGGAATTTGTACCAATGGATTCAGTTTTAAGAGAATTTGTTGGTGGAGGCTGTTTTAAGATTTAGAATATTAGAATTAATTTTATAAAAATGGGACTGACACATTAACGAGAATTTATACAAGATATAGACTTATTTACTGATTAAATATTTATATTTTGTATAAGATTTTCTTAGTGTGACAGTCCTATTTTTTGTAAATTAACACTTTAACTGCTAAAGAATATAAGATAAATTATTTTCTATAAGACTTAATCCAACAGCTAAAGAAGTAGGATTTTGTGTATTATTGTAAATCTATAAATGGCAAGTTTATATTTAAAGCACCATTTTTACTACTTAATATTGAAAGTGCTAATAGAAGAATTATAAGTGTTAATAATGCAAATATAACAGATATTCTTCGTCTGGCTTTGTAATTTTTTTTTGACATAGTAACAATCCTTTGTGAATTAAAACATATCTAAATTTCTTAAAATGTATTTCTGTAATTACGGGAAGTATCAAATAAATCTGATACATAACCGTCTGTTTTATTGTTGATATTATCACGCACATTTGCAAGTAAGTCAATATATTTTGTAAGAAGTTCACATATTGCGTCGGAATTAGTAGCACATATTTGGTCCCACATTTCAGGAGAGGAAGCGGCAATACGGGTTGTATCTTTAAAACCGCCTGCTGCCAAAAGGTGCATATAGTGAGAATTGTCGTCATTATCCATTACAAGCTTTGCAAGAGAAGCAGATATAATATGTGGAACATGGCTTATGCCTGCAACCGTATAATCATGTAAAGAATAGTCCATAACAACAGGATAAGCCTTACAGTCTTTTACAAGCTGAACATAGGCTTGTAACTGTTCTTGCGTAGTTTTTTTAGTTGGAGTTATAACATACTTTGCGTTAATCATAATATCAGCAGAGGAGTTAAGATATCCCGTAAGCTCAGAACCTGCCATTGGGTGCCCACCTATAAAGTTGTCTTCCATATCAAGTTGCGTTACAGCTTTATGTATAGCACCTTTTACACTTCCTACATCTGTTATTATACAGCTTTTTTTAATAAATGGCTTTAACTGTTTTAAGTATTGTGTGATTGTAATAACAGGTGTACATAAAAATATATAATCACAGTTATTAAAACTTTCATTTACAGTTGGCACAATATTATCTACCACACCATCTTTTTTAGCTGGTTCAAGCACACTTAATGTACGAGTTGTAGCTGTTATAGTACAATTTGGGTGTGCTATTTTTAGAGCTTTTGCTATTGAACCACCAATAAGACCAAATCCTACAAAACCAAATTCCATAATGTACCCTCATTTCTAATTTACTTATATTTAGATACTACTTTAACACTTTAAAGTAAAAAAATAAATGAAAAATGTGATTGTACTTGAAAAAGTACATCGAAAGATGTAAACTGATTGTATAAGTAAGTATGTAAGGTATTACTAATAACAAAATTTATGCGACATAAGATGCACTTTAAAGATACCTACATTTTTCGTGCATATCATAATGTGAGCAGGAACGGAGCGGATTATGAAAGAATTTAATACTCAAGACATTAGGAACATTGTAATCTTAGGAGGAAGTGGAAGCGGTAAGACAACACTAGCAGAAGCCGCAGCATTTGCAACAGGAAAGACTAATAAGCTTGGAAGTATTCAAGATAAGAATACTATAAGTGACTATGATAAGCAGGAGAAGAAAAGGGGATTTTCTATCGGCTTGTCAGTTGTTCCAGTTATCTGGAATGATTGCAAGATTAATTTTATTGATACTCCTGGTGGAATAGATTTTTCTGGTGAAAGAGAAGCGGCAGCAGATATAGCTGATGGTGCAGTTATTGTAGTCAATGGTAAGCGTGGACTTGACAATGCAACATTTATGGCTTGGAAGTTGTGTGACAAATACAAGTTGCCACGAATTATATTTGTAACGGGCATGGATGATGACAATGCAAGTTATAGACAGATAGTAGAAGAATTAACAGAAAAATATGGCAATATAATAGCACCATTTCATATGCCAATAAGACAAGAGCAAAGGCTTATAGGATATGCTGATATTACAAGAATGAAAGCTAGAAAGTTCAATGGTATTGCTAAGTTTGAAGATATTGAAATACCAGACTATTGTATGGATTACCTTAAAAAGTACAAGGATATTCTTGATGAAGCAGTTGCTTCTTCAGATGAAGACAAGATGGATAAGTTCTTTAGTGGTGAAGAATTTACACAAGTAGAGATGGACGCAGGACTTAAGGCGGATTGTGTAGATGGAAGTATTGTTCCTATTACTATAGGTTCTGGTCTTCATGTACATGGTGTATGTATGCTTATGGATTGTATTACAAAGTATATGCCAGCTCCGTATATGATTAAGACAGGAATTAATGTAAAGACAAATAAGCTGTTTGACTGTTATTACGATAGAAATTCATTTACAGTAGCCAAAGTGTTTAAGACAATATCAGACCCTTACATTGGAAAATATTCTATTGTAAAGGTATACTCAGGCGAGATAAGGCCTGATATGAATATATTTAATCCATTGTTTGATATGGAACAAAAGATTGGTAGAGTATATTATATAAGTGGTTCGGAATTTGAAGCTACTAATAGAATAATAGCCGGTGACATAGGTGCAATTCCTAAGCTTGTAAATGTATCAACAGCCGATACTATTTCAACAAAGGAAGTGCCTATAAAGTTTACTAAGCCAGAATATGAAAAGCCTTATACATATAAGAGAATAGTTGCTGATAATAAGAAAGATGAAGAAAAGTTATTACCAGCAATAACAAAGCTTATAGAAGAAGATATAACACTAAAGACGGTTAATGATGCAGTTAATTCGCAACAGCTTATAGCAGGAATTGGAGAGCAACAGCTTTCAATATTTGAAGATAAGTTAAAGGATAAGTATAATTTAAGTATACATCTTGAAGCACCTAAAATTGCATATAAAGAAACAGTATGTGCAGAAGTGTCAGCAAGGGGTAGATATAAGAAGCAGTCTGGTGGTCATGGTCAGTTTGGGGATGTAGTGATGACATTTGGGCCATCAGGAGATAGAGAGCAGTCATATACTTTTGAAGAACAGATAGTTGGTGGTGCAGTTCCTAAAAATTATTTTAGTGCTGTAGAAAAAGGCGTTCAAGAAAGTGTTAAGAGTGGGCTTTTAGCAGGATATCCAGTAGTTGGTTTAAAGGCTGTGCTTACAGATGGTTCTTATCACCCAGTAGATTCAAGTGATAATGCGTTTAAGATGGCAGCAATTATGGCATTTAAAGAGGCGTATTTTAAGGCACAGCCTATAATATTAGAGCCAATTGCAGCAGTAAAGATTTATGTGCCATCTAAGTATACGGGTGATGTTATAAGCGACTTAAAGACAAGACGAGCAAGAGTAATTGGCATGGTGCCACAAGACGATGGTGATTCATATATTCAAGCAGATATTCCAATGGCGCTTCTTGACGGATACCTTGCAAGACTTCGTTCACTAAGCGAAGGTTGTGGTAGGATTGAATATGAGCTTTCAAGATACGGCAAAGCCCCAGATGATGTGGCTAAGAAGTTAGAAGAAGAATACAAGTCACAGCAGTAATTAATTAAAACTTTATTAGGCAAGTGCTATATTATATTTTAATTTATGTGAACAATGAGCCAAAATCTGTATGTGCATATTTATTATAAAAATGTGAGAAATCCGACTTCTTTAGATATGTGATGATAGCACGAATGTATAAAGTTATGGTTGCTTAATTTGAATAATATGTTATAACAAATACAAGTTTTAAGTAGGAGTATCTATCAGATATCAGAGAGTTAGTAGGAGGTGTTTTTTATGGTTGAGTATAAGAAAAGCTATAGTGGTTTAGTATTAATAATAGCATTGTATGCAGTATTAATGCTAGGTGTTGTATTCATACCAAATATTAGTGCAAGATTTGCGAATGTTTTAATATTAAATGGTACGAATTTGTGGATTGCGTTTTTAAGTTGGGTAATTTACAAGACAGAAAGAATATACTGGTTTACTGGAATTGACTATAACAAAGCACTAAATGTTCCTTCACAAAGCAGAAAAGAATATGCTTTAAAGCATTTTCAAAGATTTGGCTTGTTTACAGCTGCATTTATTGTGTATTCAATAATATCTTGTGTTAGTGGAATGTCAGTGTGGTGGGATATTAATATTGAAATGGTTGGAATTATTGGTGTAGCATTTAGTACAATTGGAATTAAGTTGGAGTAATTTTTGTATTTTACTCTGGGAAGTTTTTTGAAGCTAGAAGTAGGCTATCAGCAAACACACACCAGTGAAAGTACAGCCCCCTATATTTGTATGCTATTATCGAACAAATATGTTCGCTATTGTCACACAAATATAGGTGGTTGTTTTTTCAATGGTGCATTTATTGATGATAGCCTACTTCTAGCTTATGCAACTTTTTTGGCATAAAATATAAAAATTGGTGTGTTGATGGGGCTATTTTCCACATCAATCCCCCATCAGCGACATAATCTGTGGCAGTAGTTGTAGTTCTTGTGGTGATAGTTGGTCTTTTATCTGGTCTATTATAAGAAGCATATCGTCTTTTGTAAAAGTTATTCCCGCTTGTTTGGCTTTTTGACTGATAGCAAGTACAAGTGGAAGCATTTCGTTAAGGCTTTTTCCTTTAGCCATAGTTTTAAATTCATTAATTATAAGTTGTTTTCTAAAGTCTAAATCAGACATAATACTCCTTTATAAATATAATTTTTTATCTATTCTATTATACAATATACAAAATTATGCGTTTTCCTTAGAAAAGTCTATGCCATCTAGTTGGTTAAGAAAGCTGTTATATATTTCTTGTTGCTTAGGCGAAAGCATATTTTGAAGCATACGTTCAGTAGGATTAGGTGGTGGTGGTTTTTTAGGGGGATTATTAGGTGGTGGTTTAGGGATAGGCGGATTAGGTGGCGGTGTATCAGGTTGATGGTGTGGCGGTTTAGGTGGTGGTATATCTGGTTTGTGATGTGGTGGTTTAGGTGGTGTTGTATCTGGTTTGTGATGTGGTGGTTTAGGTGGTGGTACATCTGGCTTGTGTGGTGGTGGCGGTTTAGGTGGATTGTTAGCCTTTTCGCTTGGTTCTTTATTTCTAGGCGGAGTGTTATTATTAGGAGTGTAAATATTGCTGATATTTTTTAACATTTCAGGGTCAATAGAAAAATTAAGAGATTTTGCAATATTTATAATATTGTTAAAATCAATGTTTTGAGAATTATCAGTATCATTTGAAAATAAAATACCACTCTTATTTAAAAGGTTTATGACATCAGACATTTTGGAAAATTGCTTATAATTTTTAATAAAACCAACATAATTTTCAGGACAGTAAGGCATGATTGTGTTAATAATCTCATCGTTGCATAAGATATTATCAAGAGAACTATATAAAGTTATAATTGGGCTATTTACACAGCTTCTTATTGTGCAGAAATTCTTAGTATCACTAAAAAAGTCCATAGTTTGTCTAAGCTCATTAATTCTAATAATAAGTGCGAGATTTTTTTGTAAATCAAAGTCAAGAAATGGCAGAATAGCCTTTAACATTTGTAAAGACTGATTTATTGTTAATATATCAAAAAGAGTTATTGGTGTTTTCTTATCCATGATTATCTCCATTTCTTTGAAATCTATATGATAAGCTACTGAATTATAAACGTGACATACTCTTAACACTAATGTGTGATATATATATGATAGAAATAATAAGAATAGTACTTAATACAAGTCTAAAAATTAAATCTAAAGATATATAGTAGCTACTATAATATTAATAGATATTTATATTTAACAATATATTAGCACTAATTACTAAAATAAAGTTTAAACATATCAAAATAAGTAAAAATATATAATTAGTAATGAAATGGGGCGTATAAAATATGCAAAATAATAAAAAATTCAGTCAATGGCTAAAAGTCTTATCACAAAATAATAATAAATCATGTCTTTTTGAAAAATCTATAAATAAAAAAGATATAGTTAATAATAGAAAAACTAAAATTAAACAGCAGGAAAATGAAAACTATATAGTAGTTGAAGATGAGAATACTATTTACGAAATAGACAAAAGATGTCTAGAAAATATAAAAAACATTAAAAAGTGAGTAATTAAAAAACGAGTGAAAAGTTTACTTATTTAGTTTAGATGTTGGATGATATTACCAATGTATATAAGAATTTAACGAGCTTTAACTGTTGTAGTATCAGCAAATAAATAAGAAAACCGGCTCTCAAAGTTATAATTAAAACATAACTTTGGGAGTCGGTTTATTTATGCGAACAACGAACTAAAGCTCGTGTTTGCACAAGATTTAAAGCTTGTTGTAATAATTTGAGAAACTTTCAGAGGGAGTTTCTCATAGCTTAAAAACTCTTTGCATTAATTAGTTGCAACCACATCCACAACCGCAGTCATTATTTGATGAACCATTACAGCCACCGCAGAATAAAAGAATAAGAATAATCCATAAGCAACTGTTATTGTCACCACAACCGCCGCCACAGCCGCCAAATCCATTTCCACAGCCGCCGCAAAGAAGTAAAAGAATAATAATCCATGTGCAAGAATTACAGCCTCCGAAGTTGTTTAATCCTCCGCAATCGCCACATCCACCACAATTTGTTGCTGCTAAATCACTCATTTTATTTCCTCCGAAATATCATATACAATAAAATAATATGTAGAAATGCTTGTATGTGTTACTTAATAAATTTATTAAAATTTAAAAATGGAAATTATTTATTTGATTATTTTTATTGCATTATTTAAAGCTTTGTTATATTATCTAACTTAGTATGATTATGACAATTAAAAGAAAATCAAGGTTATAAACAGCAGTTTATAATGTGGAGGAGATTTATGAAGGTATCAGTTATTATTCCATCACTTAATCCAGATAATAAGCTGGTTAGTGTTGTGGGTTCTCTGATTGAAAAAGGATTTGATGATATTATTCTTGTAAATGATGGAAGTGACAGTAAGCACATGGCTCCATTTGAAAAGGTATCAGCTTATCCACAGTGCACAATACTTACGCATGAAGTTAATAAGGGAAAAGGCAGAGGATTAAAAACAGCATTTGAATATTGTCTTAAGAATAGAAAAGATATTGACGGAGTTGTTACAGTTGATGGAGATAATCAGCACAAAGCAGACGACATTTACAAGTGTTGCAAGGCAATGGTAGAAGCTAAAGACAAAGTAGTGCTTGGTGTTAGAGATTTCTCAGAAGAAGATGTTCCATTTAAGAGCAGATTTGGCAATAATATGACAAGCTTTGTGTTTAAGTTTGCGTGTGGTCTTAATATTTCAGATACACAGACTGGATTAAGGGCAATTCCATATCAGTATCTTAAGACTTTTTGTGAAGTAAAGGGAGAACGCTTTGAATATGAAACTAACATGTTATTAGAATTAAAGCAAAGCCATATAGGTTTTTTAGAAGTTCCAATTGAAACTGTATACATAGAAGAAAATGCTTCAACACATTTTAACCCTATAAAAGACTCTCTTAAAATATATGGAGTTATTTTTAAGTTCTTATTTAGTTCTTTGGCATCTTCACTTATAGATTTAGGTATGTTTACTGTTATAGAAGCTCTTTTGTTAGGCAGAGTAAGTAATTCACTTAGAATATTTACTGCTACAGCAGGAGCAAGAGTTATATCATCATTGTTTAACTATTCTTTTAATAGAAAAGCAGTATTTAAGTCTTCTGGAAGCATAAAAGGTTCTATTGTAAAATATTACATACTTTGTGTATTACAACTTTGTGTATCATATATGCTTGTGTATGCAGTTACAAGTCTATTGTCTTTAGGTTCTGTAATGACAGTAGTAGCTAAGGCAATAATTGATACTATTTTGTTTGTAATAAGTTTTCAGATACAGAGAAGATGGGTGTTTAAGTAAATATATTTTGTTAGAATGGAGAATGGAATGGCAGATAGAAAGAATGTCGAAGATTTAGAATTTTTAGAAGTTGAAGATATAGAAGAAGCATCAGAAAATATTGTAAATTCTTATACTTCAACAGATAATTCTAATTCTGAAAGAATACATAATGCAGGTATTGCTAAAAATGTTGAAAAATACACAGAAGAAGACGATAGCTTAACACAAGAAAGAAAAAATACAGAGCAAAGAAGACAAGCTTCAGAAAAAAGAACACAAGCACCACGAAAACGTAGACGTAAAAAGAAGTCGAGAATTAAGAATCCAGTACTTCGTTGGGTATGCAGAGTATTGGTAACAGTTGTTGTAACACTTGCCATACTTTGTGTTGGTTTATATGGAGTTATGGCAATCCTTACATTTGGTCCATCAAAGACAGCAAAAGAACAGTTTGTTATGTCAGTTCAAGAAACAAGTGCTATAGGTTTTCTTGCTAACTGGTTTTGTTCAGAAGAAGAAATAAAGCAGATTAAAGAAAGAAACTCTGTAAAAGATACAGATGAAGTAACAGATGCAAGTCTTGTTAATGTTGATGCTGCTGCGTCTAATGAAGATATACCGGATATACAGGTGGTTGACGTAAAAGGTGCAACATACAGAGGTAAGCTTATGATAGTCAAAGACCCATCAAGGTTATTTGTTGGAACAATAGATGACTTTGGCAATAAGCAAGGTACAGTTGTAGCTGATATTGCAGCAAGATATAATGCTGTAGCAGGTGTAAATGGTGGAGAATTTGTAGATGGCGAAACAACATATACAGGTATGCCAGTAGGACTTGTTATGGTAAATGGAGAAGTGCTAAATGGCGATGCAAATACAACATACCATGTAACAGGTATTACATTTGATAATAAACTTGTTGTTGGTAATATGACTGCAGCTCAGGCAAAGGAAAAAAATATAAGAGATTGCGTAAGTATAAGTAATTCCATAGGACCTTTCCTTGTAATAAATGGTGAAGCTCAAGATGTAGCTGGTCTTGGTGGAGGAATTAACCCTCGTACTGCAGTAGGTCAGACAGCAGACGGTTCTATATTACTTCTTGCTGTCGATGGAAGACAGGCAAACAGTCTTGGTGCGTCATTCTCAGACCTTCAAGATATTATGCTTCAATATGGTGCTGTTAATGCGTCTACAATGGACGGTGGTACATCAACACAGATGTACTATGAGGGCGAAGTTATTAATACACCTTATTCACCAACAGGTCCTAGAGCTTGTCCAACAGCATTTTTAATTAAGTAGTAATGGAAAGGCATGGTATTAAAATGGCTAAAAAAAGAAGACGTAAAGCAAAAGGCTTTAAAGACTTCCTTATAATTTATTCATCAGTTTTAGGCGTAATTATATTAATCACATGGTTTTTGTTATATGGTCTTTTAAAAGATTATGAAGCAGGAAGACCATCAACGACTATGGATACTATAATTAGTAAGTTTACAGTTGATAATATTGAGGAGTTGTTAAATGAAAGTGGCGTAACGTATAGTGAATTTGAAGATAACAAAATTGTTGGAGATTATCTCAAATCTAAACTTGCAGACAGTTCAGCCACATATAAGAAAAAGAGTGGAGAGTATTCTGAAGATAATCCAGTATATGTAGTATATGCAAATGATACAGCAATAGCAAAAGTAACACTTGAAGCAGACGGTAAAAATGGGCATAATTTTACAAAATGGAAAATGGGTAGTATATCCTTTGATGAATATGCTGATAAGAAAAACAGCAAAGCATTTACTCTAAATGTACCAAAGGGTTCTACAGTGAAGTTGAATAATATTGATGTGTCAGAAAGCTATATAACAGCAGACGACCAACAGTTCGACCCATGTAAGCATGTTTCTAATTATGTAACAACACCAGTAAATACTGTATACACAGTTTCAAATTTACTAGTACAGCCCCAGATTTCAGTTCAGCTTAATGGTGTAGAACTTACAGTAAATGCAGATACTAAAAACAATACATATACAGCCGTTTATCCATCAGATGATAAATTACTTGCAGAGCAGCAGAACTATATAAAAACTGTAGCTGAAAGCTATGGTAAGTATATTATTAACAGAGGAAGTCTTTCAACACTTTCCGGATATATGTTAGGATATGCAAAGGAATATGTAAGTGACATTCCAGCGGTATGGGCATTTCTTTATGGTAAGACATATACATACGAATTTCAGAATGAAAGTATATCTAATTTCAGTAAATATTCTGACAACTGTTTTTCATGTGATGTTTATTATGATTTGTATGTTGACTATGGAACAGGTAATACAACATACAACACATCATTAACATATACATTTGTTAAAACAGGTGGTAAATGGTATGTTGCAGATTTTATAATTAATTAATAAAAAAGGGGCAGATTACGATATGTTTTCTGCTCTTTTTTTGGTATAATTAAAAAGATTGGTGTAATATCTTGTAAATTAAGAATAAGTAACAAAAGCAGAATTAATAAAATATTGGGTTTTTCATTATTAATAAATGGTTACACTTAATATATAATTAATGATATAAATGAGGTTTCAAGAATGTCAAATAAAAAAAGTAATTTTTTAGTTCATGGCGGAATACTTGCTATGGCAGGAATACTAGTAAGAATAATAGGAATGTTGTATAGGATACCACTTGTTAATATAATTGGCAGCGAAGGAAATGGTATATATAGTGCTGCGTATAATGTATACAATATTATGCTAGTGTTATCTGCATACGGACTTCCTATGGCAGTATCAAAGCTTGTGTCTGCTAGATTTGCTCAGAAGCAGTATAAAAATGTTGCGCAAATATTTAGGTGTGCATTAACAACTGCCATATGCACAGGTGGAATAGCGGCACTTATATTATTTTTTGGTGCTGGATTAATTGAAAAAGTGTTTTATAAAGGTGTAGCAGGAATAGCAATTCCACTTAGAATACTTGCTCCAACAATATTTATAGTTGCTATTTTAGGAGTTATGAGAGGCTTTTATCAAGGTCAGGAAACAATGATACCAACAGCAATATCACAGCTTGCAGAGCAGGTAGTTAATGCTATTGTAAGTATTGTTGCAGGTTATATTCTTGTTAATGCCTTTAAAAATTCAGCCAATCAATCAGCTTATGGTGCAGCAGGTGGAACGTTAGGAACAGCAATTGGTGCATTGACAGCGCTTGTCTTTCTTGTAATCTTATATATGATATATAGACCTACATTTTCAAAAATGGTCAAACATGATACTGTAAGTAAAAGAAAAAGTGATGCAGAAGTATATCAACTTATAGCAGCTACAATGATACCTATAATTCTTGGTCAGACATTTTACCAGATAAGTGCAGTAATAGATGATATGATGTTTAGTAATATGATGGTAGGCAGAGATATTTCAAAAAGTATTGCCAATGACTTAGGTAACTTCAATTCAAGTTATTCACTTCTTATAGGTATACCACAAGGCGTAGCGTCAGCTTTGTCATCTTCAATGCTTCCGAGTATTGTTGCTTCATATAGTGAGAGTAAAGAAAGACAGATATGTTCCAAAATAACAAGTACTCTAAAGACGAATATGTTAATAGCAGTACCATCATTTGTAGGGCTTGTAATATTAGGTCAGCCTATTATTCAACTTTTATTTGCAAGGTATGATAGCGCACAAGGCGCAATGATGTTAAAGCTTGGTGCGGTAGCAGTAATATTTTATACACTTTCAACTGTTACAAGTTCAGCCTTACAAGGAATTGATAAGATGAACGTACCAGTAAAACATTCAAGTATTTCGTTAGTTGTTCATATAGTACTTGTATATATTTTGCTTAGGTTTTCAAGGCTTGGAATATATGCTATAGTAATAGGAAATGCGACATTTCCTATATTAATATTCATACTTAATATAAGGGCATTGCATAGATATATAGGATTTAGAATAAATTATATAAAGATATTTGCAGCGCCTTGTATATGTTCAATTATCATGGGAGTAGCAGTAGCATTAACTTATAAATTTATGTTTACTATTACAGCAAATAATATAGTTTCCCTTATAGTATCGTTTATTACAGCTGGAATTTCTTATTTTGGTCCAATGTATATATGTAAGAAAAAACATTTAATATAATTGTTAAAGAAAATTATCATGGAAGGTCGTGATTATTAGTATGTTATGTGAAATTTGTAAAAAAAATCAAGCCACCATTCATTATACAGAAGTTGTAAATGGAATGAGAACAGAACATCATGTGTGTAGCAGATGTGCCGCTACACTTAATTTGTCAGGCTATGGAGGATTACTTGAAAATGATTTTCCATTTGTAAAGTTACTCACAGGACTCTTAGCTTCAAATGAGGGAATGACATCCTCTTCCGATTTGACAATGCAGCATATAAGATGCCCACAGTGTGATATGAGCTTTGCAGAATTTGCAAGAGTAGGAAAGTTTGGTTGCGCAGGCTGTTATGATGTTTTCGGTCCATTAATAGAAGAAAATATCAAAAAAATTCATGGAGATATTGTTCACAAAGGCAAGAAATACAAAAAGAAACAGCAAGGTTTTTTTGAAAATGATATAAATAAAAAGCTAGAAAATGAGATACTTAATCTTACTATGAAACAAAGAGAAGCTGTAGAGCTTGAAAATTATGAGCTTGCGGCAAAGTATCGTGATGAGATTAAGGAGCTTAAGAAAAGTCAGAATGAAGAAAGGAAACATAGCAATGCTTAGATGGTTTGAACAAAATGGTAAAGACAGCGATGTTGTGATTTCAAGCAGAGTAAGACTTGCAAGGAACTTAAGTAAGTATAACTTTTCTTTAAAGCTGGATAATAAATCAGCAAGAACAATGACAGACAAAGCTGTTAATGCAATTAAAGCAACCATAGATATGAACGAATATACTGATTATGATTTTAAAAATCTTGATAAATATCAAAAAATAGCAATGAAAGAAAGACATCTTATAAGTGACTTTTTACTAGGACAACAAGTTGCAGCAGGTTTTGCTTCACTTAATGAAAATATGTCTATAATGATAAATGAAGAAGACCATATAAGAATACAGTCATATTCAGCAGGCAAAGATATGCAGACAGCCTATAAACAAGCTGATGATATGGATAATAAGATAGGAGAAGTACTTGATTATGCGTATGATGAAAAGTATGGATATCTTACAACTTGCCCATCTAATGTAGGTACTGGTATGAGAGCTTCTTATATGCTTCATTTGCCGGCATTGTCTGGAAGTGAAAGGATTAGTGGAATATCTGCCGAGGTTGGAAGATTTGGACTTCAATTAAAGGGTGTGTATTCCGATGGCAATGGCAAGTTTGCAGGTGACATATATCAGTTATCAAATATTATAACACTTGGAAAGTCAGAAGCTGAGATTATAGAAAATCTTAATAAAATAGCTGAGCAGGTTATAGCACAGGAGAGAGCTGTAAGGAAAGAATATATCAAAAAGAAATATATGACAGCGCTAGACAGTGTAAGCCGTTCTTATGGTGTGTTAAAATATGCTAAAAAGATATCTTTAAGTGATGGTATGTTTCTTTTATCTCAGTTAAGATTTGGACTATCAGAGGGACTTCTTACAGATAGTTCGGGAATGAATACCTCAATATATCAGCTAATGATAGGTATTCAACCGGCTAATCTTAAGATTATGAATGAAAAAGATTTATCAGAGGAAGAATTAGATATAAGCAGGTCGCAATTTATCAGAGATAATCTTCCAATGGTACAGTAATAATATATACTAGAATGTATAGAAATGAGGAAAGTATGCAGAGTAGATTTACTAAACAAGCGCAGGAAGCACTTAGTCATGCCGCAGATACAGCCGCAATGCTAGGACATGGCTATATAGGTTCAGAACATTTACTGTTAGGACTTATTCAGACAGAAGGAAGTCTGGCTTCTACAATTTTAATTAATAACGAAGTTACAGATGAAAGAGTAACTAATCTTGTTTATGAGCTTATTGCACCAGATAGTCAGATTAGTGTAAAAGAGCCAACAGGTTATACACCAAGAGTAAGAAGAATACTTGAAAATGCTTCAAAGGAAGCCGTAAGATTTAAGTCCGAACTTATTGGAACAGAGCATATACTTATATCAATCTTAAAAGAGTCAGAAAGTGTTGCTGCAAGACTTCTTAATACAATAGGTGTAAGTATAAAGAAATTATATATAGATATAATGGTTGCAATGGGTGAAGATGGAAATACTTATAGAGAAGATTTTCAAAATGGAAAAGTAAGAAATAAAGATAAAAGAGCAACACAAACACTTGACCAGTACAGCAGAGATTTAACACAACTTGCAAAAGAAGGCAAGCTAGACCCAGTGATTGGCAGAGAAGAAGAAATAAAAAGAGTTATACAGATATTGAGTAGAAGAACAAAGAATAACCCTTGTCTTATAGGAGAACCGGGAGTTGGTAAGACAGCAATTGCGGAAGGTTTGGCTTCAAAGATAGTAGAAGGTAGTGTTCCAGAAAATATTAAAAACAAAAGACTTCTTACATTAGATTTATCTGGCATGGTTGCAGGTTCTAAGTATAGAGGCGAATTTGAAGAAAGAATTAAAAAAGTAATTAATGAAGTAAAAAATGATGGAAATGTATTGTTATTCTTAGATGAGCTTCACACAATTATAGGTGCAGGTGGGGCAGAAGGGGCAATTGACGCTTCTAATATATTAAAACCATCTCTTGCAAGAGGTGAGATACAGCTTATCGGAGCAACTACTATAGAAGAATACAGAAAATATATAGAAAAAGACGCAGCTTTAGAGAGAAGATTTCAGTCTGTTAAGGTGGAAGAACCATCAGAAGATGAAGCAATAGATATATTAAAGGGCTTAAGAAGTCGTTATGAAGAACATCACAAGGTTACAATTACTGATGAAGCAGTAGAGGCAGCAGTTAAGTTGTCAAAAAGATATATTAATGACAGATTTTTACCTGATAAGGCAATTGACCTTATAGATGAAGCCTCTTCAAAGGCAAGACTTAAGTCTTACGTTATGCCAGAAGAAATAACTAAGATAGAAGAACAATTAAGTAAGCTAGAAAGTGAAAAAGAAGAAGCTATAAAGTCAGAAGCTTTTGAACAGGCAGGCGAGATTAAGAAAAAGCAGACAAGAAAGAAAGCTAGATTAGAAAAGTTAAAACAGCAATGGGAAGAAGATAAAAATAGCTCTAATATAATTGTTGGGGAAGAAGAAGTCGCAGAAGTAGTGTCAACATGGACTAAGATACCAGTTCAAAGAATTGCACAGGCAGAAACAGAACGACTTATTAAGCTTGAAGAAACACTTCATAAACGTGTTATAGGACAAGACGAAGCCGTAACAGCAATAGCTAAGGCAATAAGACGAGGACGAGTAGGCTTAAAAGACCCTAATAGACCAATCGGTTCGTTCTTATTCTTAGGGCCTACTGGTGTAGGTAAGACAGAGTTGTCAAAGACACTTGCTGACGCAATGTTTGGTACAGAAAATGCACTTATAAGAGTTGATATGTCTGAATTTATGGAGAAGCACACAGTGTCAAAGCTTATAGGTTCTCCTCCAGGATATGTAGGATATGATGAGGGCGGACAGTTAAGTGAAAAAGTAAGACGTAATCCATATTCCGTTGTACTATTTGACGAAGTTGAAAAAGCTCACCCAGATGTATTTAACGTACTCTTACAAGTGCTTGATGATGGTCATATCACAGACTCAACAGGTAGAGTAGTAGACTTTAAGAATACAGTTATTATTATGACATCTAATGCGGGTGCAGAAAATATAGTTGCACCAAAGACACTCGGTTTTGCAACATCAACAGATGAAAAGCAAAGTCATGAGAATATGAAAAGTAAAGTTATGGACGAAGTAAGACGTATCTTTAAGCCAGAATTTATTAACAGAATTGATGAGATAATAGTATTCCATATGCTTAATAAAGAACAGATTGGAAAGATAGTTGATATTATGATTAATACTGTTAATAAAAGAACTCTCGAGCAAATGAAAATATCAATAGAACTTGACGATGAAGCTAAGAAGTATATTGTTGATAAGGGTTATGATGAGAAGTATGGCGCAAGACCACTTAGAAGAACAATACAAAATGAGTTAGAAGACAATATTGCAGAAAAGATACTTGAAGGAAAGATAAAAGAAGGTAACAAAGTAAAAGTAACTGTTAAAGATGGTAAACTAGATTTTTCTGTCAAAAGAGGAATTAATAAATAATAAAATTAATATAAAATACTAGCTTATTTTGTCGAATTATTGTATAATAATTATAGCAAGGTGTAAGGGACAATATTTGTCCCTACATCGATCGTTAAATATACGGACAATAGAATATAGGAGGAAGAATAGATGCCAGTAGTTAATGAGTTAATTCGTTCAGAAAAGGATGGAAAACTTAGTTTTGGTAACTATAAATTAGATACTAAGTCTAAATTATCAGATTTTGAACATTGCGGAGATACATATAAGGTAAAGACATTCAATGAGATTACAAAGTTAGAGCGCAATGGTTCGTTTGTATATGAGTCTGTACCAGGAACAGCAGTTAATGATTATTCAGAAGTTGACGGTGGTGTAAGCTTCAAGGTAGAAGGCGTAGAAGATGCACAGATTACTCTTGAATTAGAAGAAGGTTCAGAATACGAGATAACAATTGATGGCGAAACAGCAGGCAAGATGAAGACTAATATGGGCGGCAAGCTTGTTTTATCAGTAGAATTTGATGGAGAAAAACCTGTTGACGTTGATGTAAAGAAAGTTAATTAATAATAGTTTTTTTATATAATATGTGAACAATATTAATTAAGTATCAAGGCAGATTGTGAATATTTGCTTGATTATACTAAAGAGAGTTCCTCACTTTTATTGTATAATGCAATAAGAGTGGGGAATTTATTTATATTGACATTAAAGGGAGTTGTGTATGGCAAAATCTAAATCAACAGCATTTTTTTGCAAAGAATGTGGCTATGAGTCATCAAAATGGTCTGGTCAGTGTCCAGCATGTAAGGAATGGAATACATTTGTAGAAGAAATAGTATCGCAAGATAAAAAGACAAAAGGCGTAGTAAATGTCAATTCCAAAAGGGAAAGCAATGTTAAGCCAAAAACATTTTCACAGATAAGTACAGAAGATAAAGATAGAATGACTACTGGTATTGCAGAGCTTGATAGAGTCTTAGGCGGTGGTGTAGTAGAAGGCTCACTTGTCCTTGTAGGCGGTGACCCAGGAATTGGAAAGTCAACATTACTTCTTCAGATGTGTAATAATATGGCTTCTGACAACAGGAAAGTTTTATACATTTCAGGCGAGGAGTCATTAAAACAGATAAAGATAAGAGCTGAAAGACTAGGAAATAATAACGAAAGTATGCTTTTGCTTTGTGAAACTAATCTTGAGGTTATCGAACAAGTACTAAAGGAAGAAAAGCCGGATATAGTAATTATTGATTCAATTCAAACAATGTATCGTGAGGAAATATCATCAGCTCCCGGAAGTGTAAGTCAAGTAAGAGAGTCGACTTCTGTTTTAATGCAGCTTGCAAAAGGACTGGGAATTTCAATATTTATAGTAGGTCATGTTACTAAGGAAGGTGTAGTTGCAGGCCCAAGAGTTTTAGAGCATATGGTTGATACAGTGCTGTATTTTGAAGGCGACAGAAATGCGGCATATAGAATACTCAGAGGAGTAAAGAACAGATTTGGTTCAACAAATGAAATTGGAGTCTTTGAAATGATGGACAAGGGACTTGTAGAAGTAGAAAATCCATCGGAATATATGCTTAATGGCAGGGCAAAAGAAGCTTCTGGTTCAGTTGTCGTATGTTTAATAGAAGGGACAAGACCGCTTTTAGTAGAAATACAAGCTCTAGTTTGTGACTCTAACTTTGGACTTCCAAGAAGAACGGCAGCAGGTACAGATTACAATAGAGTTAATCTTTTAATGGCAGTTCTTGAAAAAAGAGCGGGTATTCATATGTCAAGTAGTGATGCTTATGTAAACATAGCCGGTGGAATTAAGGTTACTGAACCGGCGCTTGATTTAGGGCTTGTAATGGCTCTTGTAAGCAGTTTTAAAAATAGACCTATAAGTGATAAGACAATAATATTTGGTGAAGTAGGATTAGCAGGAGAAGTAAGAGCAGTAAGTCAGGTACAGACAAGAGTAAATGAAGCAATAAAACTAGGCTTTGAAACGTGTATTATTCCTTATGTGTGCTTGAAAAGTATAAAGAAAACTGATAAAATAAATATAATTGGCGTACAGAATATAAATGAAGCTATTAAACTTATATAAACTAGTTTATTAATTGTTATAAACTATACTATACAGCAAGTCTGAATTAATATATTGTACACCTTGTATAAATGTTTTATAACAATATTTTAAATAATTTGTTTATGACAAATATTAATGTACTCATAAATACTTAGAAATGGAGATTATTATGGCAGAAGATAGGTTAGTTAGTAATTTGGCGGATATACTTAATGGATTAGATAATTCTCAGGAGAAGCTTGAGAAGAATGCGTTTGATGTTATTAATTCATCAGATACCTCTCTTAATCTTGTAAAAGAAAGTATTGGTAATGTTGAAGAAATTCTTCATATGATAGATAATCTTAATAAAATTGTTGAGGAGTCCTCAGCAAAGATACAAGAACTTGAGAGCTTATCTAAAAAGATTGAGCAGTTTGCATCAGTAATAGCATCTATTTCTAATAGAACTAATATATTATCGCTTAATGCGTCAATAGAAGCAGCAAGAGCAGGAGAACATGGCAGAGGTTTCGCTGTTGTTGCTAGTGAAGTAAGAAATCTTGCTTCGCAATCAGCTAAGTCTTCTAAAGAAATTACAGATACAATTAATATGATTCAGACTTCAGTAAAAGAAACTGTTGAGTCAATGAATAATATTTACCAAAGCGCAGTTGACCAAAAGTCTAAAGCGGACAGTGTAGGTCAGGTGCTTAATAAAGTAGTAGACGCAGCCTATACAGCTAATGAATTAGCAAGAAATATAGAAAATGAAATAGCATATCAAAGAGAAATTACAGATAAAGCTAAAAATGCTTTAAGATAGTTATAAAGAGATTTTAGTTAATAAGAAATTATCTTTAAAATATAAATAAGTCCTCTACATATTTATTGCTTAGTGCAATAAAGCTTATGTATGGGACTTATTTAATATTGTTTAATGATTTAATGCTTTTATTATATAATGGGAAAGTTTAAGACATAGATAATCTTTAAAACTTGCTTATAAATATATAATAGATATTAAGATTTTTGTAATTGTATGTAAATATATAAATATTAGATAAATGTACTTGAATATGAATGTATTATTAATATGTTTAATTGTTTTTATATTAGGTTTTTGTATTTTTATTATATTTAGTAATAGGTAGTAAGGTGTTTGAATTTAATTTGTGGTATTAATGTTTAATGTTGTATTTTATAATATAACAAGGTATAGTGGTTTTGAGTGCTGGTAAGTACAATATATAGTACATTATAAAGACGAAGAGAAAAGACTCAAAAAAACTCGAAAAAAATAAAAAAAGTGTTGACATTTATGGGTGGTGATGGTAATATAATCAAGTCGCCGCAAGACACGGCAACAAAAAATAAACAAAACAATTAAATATCAACTCGATAATAATTGATAAGTTTATAAAAGAACATTGATAATTGAACAGTAAAACAACCTTGAAAATTCTTTGAGAATTTTTAATCTAAAGCGAATTGTTATTTATATAACATCCTTTAAAACAGTAAATAAACGTTTGTTAGAAACGGATATTTAAGCTAGTTAGTTTAACTGACTGGATAAACTTTTTATGAGAGTTTGATCCTGGCTCAGGATGAACGCTGGCGGCGTGCTTA
>URYE01000011.1 GCA_900551945.1 uncultured Eubacterium sp.
CGCCATTCATCCCACGGTCTAAAGACCATGGGTTTTCTGGCTGAAAAAATATAAACAAGACAACTAAATACACATTTCCTAACTATAAGAAATATGCTATACAAGTTTCTTAATAGTATAAAAATTCAATGAAGCAGATATGTAAATAGTGACTATAAAATTTTAAAAATATCTGCCCCAAGCAGTCTAATATCTTCTTCATCATGCGTAATTACAATCAAAGTCCTACCTGCCAACATTGCCTTTATATACTCAATCACAACTTTTTTGGTAGCTTCATCTAATCCTGTAAATGGCTCATCAAGAATAACTACTTGCGACTTCGCAAGCATAGCTCTTACAATTGCAACTCGCCTTTTCATTCCACCACTAAGCATAGAAACCTTTTTATGCAGACACTCTTTATCAACAAGCTTTAAAAGATTATCTATAACAACTTCCCTTTTTACACTTCTGTCAACAACTGCCAATATATTATTTACGGGTGCAAGTTCTTCAATCAGTCTATTTTCTTGAAAAACAGCACAATACTCAATATTAGGTGTTACATAGCCACTGTCAGCCTTTTCAAGTCCCATAAGAATATTAATAAATGTTGTCTTTCCAATCCCAGATTTCCCCATTATACAAGTAGTTGTACCTGCTTTAAATGTATACGAAATATTATCTAATACTTTTATATTTTCATAAATTTTGCTTATATTTTTAACTTCAATATCTATATTCATAATTTAATATCACTCGTTATTTTTTTAACAATAAAAACAACTACTTTCCAAATTCTCTAAAAATAATATCTTTTATAATACGCATTATAACTAAAAATATTTTTTCTGCTAAAAAGCTTACAACTACAACTGTAATACTCCAAGCAAAAAGCTGTGCTGTCATAAGATAGAGCTTAGAATAATACATCTGCGTTCCTATAGAGTTTTTAGAAAGTCCTATTACTTCCGCTGATATGCCAGCTTTCCAACACATTCCTATAGCCACCTTAAGACTGCTTACAATGTACGGATACACCTGTGGTATATAAATATATTTAAGTGTTTTTATTTTACTCATTCTAAATATATGTGACATCTGTATAAGCTTTATATCAACTTGTGCAATTCCGCTTAATAACCCCGAATAAATCATTGGCAAAGTTATAATAAATGATATTACTATAGAAACATTTTGCGAACCTGCCCATATTAATACAAGTATTATAAATGATGTTACAGGTATTGTCTTAAGCAACTGCATTACAGGTTCTAAAAAAGCTTTTATTATTTTAAATCTGCCTGCTAATGTTGCCGTTATTATTCCTACTACAAATGCCATCAAAAACCCTATACTTATTCTTAACCCGCTTGACAATATAATCCTATAATAATCTTTTGTTCCTATAAGCTCTAATAATGCTTTTAATACATCTGTAACTGATGGAAATATAAACGACACTCCAATTACATTTGCTAACAATTGCCATATAACAAGCCAAATAAATATAATTATAAGCTTTTTCGCAACTTTAAAAAAATACTTAGACGTCATTTGCAAGCTCCCTTGCAACTCCATACATAAGTCCTACTTCTTCATCAGACCACTTATGACCAATATTTCCAAAAATATCACACTGAACTATAACTTCTTGCTCATCGTTATTTATGAACTTAAGTTGTAAAAATGAACAAATATTATTTCGCCTTAAATCAGAATACACTTCTGGATAGTCAACAACAAGTGTCATAATGTTACTCATTTTGTTAGTATCATTCATATCAAAATAACGACTGTATGACTTACTTCTTACATAATCTGCTGGTTCTGGTTGTACATCATATTCGCCAAATGTCTTTACACATTCCATGTTTGACCCTTTAAATATACTTATTCCATCAACACTAGCTTCTCTTAAAAAATACTTTACAACAGTATCTACTTCATTAGAACTCTCACAAGCTCTCAAATCATCTATAGTATCACACATAAGTATAGCTCTATCTACCGGCTTCATTTTTGTTATCTTATAATTACTTTTAATTTGGTTAATTGTCATATTCATAACATCGCCATAAAGCTCTTTGTTATAAACAACACAAATATCCTTTCCCTTTTCTTTTGCTATATAAAGAGCTGAGTCAGCAAGCTTAAAAAGCTTCTCATAATCCATCTCATCATCAGGATACTTTGCAACACCTATTGAAGTTGAAAATTCATAACCTGTGTTTTCATCAGCAAACTGCTTTTTTACTCTCATTCTAAGTGTATCTAAGAGTGTCCTTACTTCTTCTGCATTATGAATATCTTCAAGCATTATCGCAAATTCATCGCCACCAATTCGACCTGCTATTCCTCTACCCTCCGCAAAATCCTTAATACTTGCTGCAAATTTTGCAATAACCTCATCTCCAAAAAGATGTCCGTATGTATCATTAACATTTTTAAAATCATCAATATCAAGGATTGCAAGATACAATGTTTTATCTTGTTCTTCCTTTGCTGACTCTATCATATTTTGCATTTCTTTAGCTGTTGCCTTTTTATTAAGAAGACCTGTTGCTGCATCTTTATCAAATTCTGCTACATTATACATAACATTAGTAATTGTATTCATTCTATTGTTATGTTCTTTTATTATACCAACTGTAATTACTCTTTCTGCACCACTTGTTATAGTTTCGCCAATAAATGTCAATAAATCTTCTCTTTCCCCATGTGACATAAGTGATGTTCTTAATGTAACTTGAAATTTTTCTGAACCATATTTCATATTTTTACAAAGCAGTTCAAAATAATCTCTTTGTGTATTATCTATATATCCCTTATTAATAACTACTTGCTTCCATTCTTCAAGATATTCTTTTTCTATTATCTCAGATTTGTCATTTCGATAACAATATATCGTAATCATTCCTGATTTATAGTCATATTCAAATACTTTTTCATCTATAATATTTAAAATAGAACGGTACTTCGTAACTCTTTTAAGGTACAAATCAAATCTATTACTTATAACAACAATATCCTGCATTTGAAGATTATATATCTTCAACCCAGTTTTTGATAATATATTACCCTGATTATAAATAATGTACCATCTATATTCGTCATCTTTATCTTTTATCCTTACGACTACACTATAGTTATGCACATCTTTTACAAGAAATTGTTTAAAATTATCAAGGTCATCTTTATATAGCAACTTGTCAAATCGGTCTAAAGCCTTTTCTTCCATAATGTGAAAAAAATGTTCATCACCCATAACTATTCCATAATTTTCATCAATTGAAAAATTACATTCAATAATTGTTTTTCCCATTTCTCCCATAATACCTCGTTTCTAAAGTCAATTCGATATTTTTCTCCCCATTACTCTCACTTATTGCTTCACACAATAAAAGTGAAAGACTTACCTGATAGTATTAAAAAATGATCAGAAACCATAAAGACCTACATGACCTTTACAGTTCTGACCATTTCGCTCATTTATGTATACTTAGACTATCAATCTGACCAAAACACTAATATAGCTATTACTTTTTCCTAACTTTTACCAGACTAATCATCTTATTTTCTACACTAAGAACTTGAAAAATATACCCTTCACATTCGGTTTCAAATTGTTCGTTATCTTCGGGTATCTTGCCTAGCTTATATATAAGATATCCATTAATTGTATCAATGTCTTCACAGTCAAACTTAATATCCAATATATCTTCTATTTCTTCTAATGTTGTCTGACCTTTTATAATATATGTTCCATCTGGCTGTTTGCTTATCAGTTCTTGCTCATCATCATATTCATCGAGAATATTCCCAACAATCTCTTCAAGAATATCTTCCATAGTAACAATACCTGTTGTCTGACCATATTCGTCTACAACTATTGCTATATGTACTTTTTCTGCCTGCATTTCCTTAAATAAAACACTGATATTTCTTGTTTCTGGTATACAATACGCTTCAAAAAGAACTTGCTCCTTTATCTCAAGGAGCTTCTTGCTTCTCATACTCTCATCAACGTATACCTTTAATAAATCTCTTATATGAAGAATACCAATTACATTATCTATACTATCCTCATACACTGGATACCTTGAAAAATTCTCATCTAATATAAATTGAAATGCTTCTTCAACTGTAACATTACAATTAATTGCCACAATGCTTTTTCTATGAATCATAATATCATGAGCCTGCTTTTCTCCAAACTCAAAAATGTTATTAATCATCTCCGCTTCGTTTTCTTTTAAAACTCCGCTCTCATGGCCTTCATTTACCATATCAATGATTTCTTCTTCAGTAACCTTATCCGACTTTACTTTTTTAAGAAATGCTTTCTTCAAATTAGAAAATAACCCTTGATTTGTTTCCGCGGGATATCCATCGCTCATATCATATTGTCCTTTCATCTTCAAATAAATATATAAACTGTTTGTATATAATCAACAAAAAACAGTTGTAGTATTTCTATAAATATATCATATTGTCAATATATCGTCAATTTTTTCTTTAAAGTTATAGCTTCTCTTGTTCCTGCATTTCAAGACTTACAAGCAGAGCATGGTTTACTTGATTTATAATATCTTTGTCAAGGTGACATACTTTATCTTTTAGGCGTTTTTTGTCAATAGTTCTTAATTGCTCAAGAAGTATTACAGAGTCTTTTACAATATTACACTTCATTGAGTCTATCTCAACATGGGTCGGAAGCTTTGCTTTATTCATCTTAGATGTTATAGCAGCGCATATCACTGTTGGACTGTGTTTATTACCTGTATCATTTTGTATTATTAACACTGGTCTTATGCCCCCTTGTTCAGAGCCTACGACTGGTCTTAAATCTGCGTAAAATATATCTCCTCTTTTAATTACCAATTTATTCACACTCCCCAAAGCTCATTATTGGACTGATACTCTTAATATTTTGATATCAGTTTTACTATTAATTAACCTGTATACTTATATATATGTACTTACAGGTATTTACAACTCTTTATTCGTAGTATCTCCAGCTTGCGGACGTGTATTCATTTTCATCTAAATATTTAGATATTTTTTAATTTCCAATTTTCGTGAAAATAATCGTGACTTCCAATATACTGACCATTATAATAATAATTTCTTGGTATTCTCTTGCCTAAATCACATACAAATTCATAGTTAAATGTACCTGCAAGGTCAGCAATTTCTTCTATAGAGATATAATTATCTTTATCATGTCCTATAAGTGTTACTATATCTCCACGTTTTACATTATCTATATCTGTTACATCAACCATCATTTGGTCCATACAGACTCTGCCTACTATATTAGCCTTTTTACCAGCTACAAGCACATATCCTTTAGACGATAATGCTCTTGGATATCCGTCACCATATCCTACTGATACTGTAGCTATCTTTGTTTTTTTAGTTGTAGTATAAGTTCCACCATAACTAATTTTTTGTCCTGCCTCTAATTCCTTAACCATTGTTATATGACTCTTTAATTCAATGGCTGGTGATAACTTTACTTTTGATTTGTCTACTTCTTCTGATGGATACATTCCATACATTGCAATTCCAAGTCGTACCATATCAAGATTAACTTGTGGCATATCTATTATTGCGGCACTATTAGAACAATGTCTTGTTTCAAATGTTATACCCTCAGCTTCAAGTTCATCTAAGAATTTTTTAAACTTATTAAATTGAGCTTCAGCCGATGTTTTATCTTTTTCGTCTGATGCTGCAAAATGTGTAAAAATTCCTCTAGCATTAATGTTTTTAAGTTTTTTTATCTGCCTTACGATTTCTTTTCCACTCTCATCAGGTTCAAGACCAATTCTTCTCATTCCTGTATCAACTTTAATATTGCAAAGTGCTTTTTTACCTAACCTTTGAGCGACTTCATCAAGCTCTTTGGCAGTTTCTATATCGAATACTGTAGCATCTATTTCATGCTTTACAAGTTCTTCGTACTCATCGGGATTGACATATCCTAATATTAATATTTGCTTATCAATTCCATTTTCTCTAAGATTAACAGCTTCATCAAGAGTAGCAACAGCATATCCATTTACTAAATCATAAACGGCTTTTGATACTGCTATATCTCCATGTCCATATCCATCTGCCTTTACTACTGCTAATGCCTTAGTACCTTCCTTTGTAAGATTTTTTAATGCCTTTACATTTTCTACAATTGCATCAAGATTTATGTCTGCGTATACTCTGTAATATTTTTTCATAACATTCTCCATTCCCATATTTATAAGTCAAGTATGTATTCCACCACTTATTATCTTTTACAATATAAATGTTATACTTACTTGGTAGTATTAAATTGTTGTGTACTCCAATAATTTATCTATAGTCAATACAATTTGAACCGCAACGTCATAATTATACGACAATTCAAACACGCTATCAAGTACTCTAATACTAAGTTTTTGTATTTGGCACTATTAGTTTTTTGAAAGATATCATTATTATATAAAACATTCACACACCAGTGAAAGTACAGTCATCTATATTTGTATGCCATTATCGAACAAGTATGTTCGCTACTGTCATACAAATATAGATAATTGTTCTTTAAATGGTGCATTCATTATTTCATATAATAATGATATCTTACGAAAGTGTAGTGTAATACTAAATAAGAAAACTTAATACAATATAATTGTTAAATTTTAATATACTATCTATAGTCTTTGAATACTTGTGGAATTGCTTCTGCTATATCCATTGCTTTCATGCTTGTTTCACCATATATACTCTTTGCAAAATCACCAGCTTTTCCATGTATATATACGCCAAGCGCAACTGCTTTTACAAGAGAATAAGAAACACCACCATCATTTATAAGCCCTGCTATAACTCCCGTTAATACATCACCAGAACCACCTGTTGCCATACCTGCATTTCCTGATGTGTTAATATACACCTCATCACCATCTGTAACTATAGTTCTTGCGTCTTTAAGTACACAAATAATACCATATTCCTTAGAAACTTCCTTAGCACAATCAACTGGGTCACTTTTAATTTTATCAATTGTCTTTTTTGTAAGCCTTGCCATTTCTCCTATATGAGGTGTAATAATTACATTTGTCCTTTTATTTTCAATTTCCGTACGTTTTATGTAATCTCTTAATTTAGCTTTTAAATTTTCATCAGAAGCAATAATATTTAATGCGTCAGCATCTATTATAAAAGGCTTTGATTGTGTGTTTATTATTTTATCTATTACACATTCTACTATCTGAACTGCTCTTTTTGAAGTTGAAAGTCCCGGCCCTATTATTACACAAGACGACCAATCTATAGAACTTTCTATATCTTTTGCAAGTTGCGCATATTCAAGCGCATCGTGTTCATTTTCGTTATTATAACACTCTATAATTGCTTCTGGCACATGCGACAATATAAGATTTCTATTATTAGAATGTGTGAATACTTTAACAAGTCCACTTCCACTCCTATATGAAGCAAGTGCCACCATACACGCCGCACCGCCCATATTTTCTGAACCTGCTATTATAAATGTCTTTCCAAATGTTCCTTTATTTCCATGAATATCTCTTTGTGGCAGTTCTAACACATCTTGATTAGTAATCTTTCTTGCTGACACGCCCGTATGTTTGTATGCTTCTTTTGCAAAACCTATATTACTTACATATACATTTCCTGCATAATCTGCACCCGGATACAACACAATTCCAACCTTATTGTAGCCAAAGGTTACTGTAATATCTGCTTTTACTGCACAATTCATTATATGACCATTAGAAGCATTTACACCTGACGGAATATCAACTGCAACCACAACATTCTCATCATTTTTGAACGCATTAATTTCTTCAATTATCTGTTTATATCCACCTTCAATATCCCTTGAAAGTCCAATTCCAAATATAGCATCTACTATTACATTATATTCATCAAAAACTGCGTTGTTTCTTACTTGTATATCAAGATTTCGTGCGATTTCAAGTTGTAGCTCATACTCATCCGTACCCCTTTTATTCTCATCCCCAACAGTTAATATATCACACTTAATATCTCTTTCATTTAACTGTCTTGCAACAGCAAGTCCATCTGCGCCATTATTGCCATGGCCACATACACAAAGTACTTTAAGTTTATCACTTTCTATTTTTTTATCTTGAGTATAAGAAATAATTCTTTCTGTTACAGATAATGCCGCTCTTTCCATTAACACTAATGACGGAATTTTTTTTAATTGTATAGAAAATGTATCAACTTCTTTTGTCTGTCTTGCATTAAGTAAATACTCCATAATAACCTACCTCCAATAAATACTCTATAATCACACTATATAATATAAAGTTTTGTTCCCCTATAGTCTTTATTAATTAGAAAAAAGGGCTATCTCATTAAGAAAATTTATACAAAATAATAATTTCATATTCTGTATAAATTTTCATTAATGCGACAACCCAATTAATTATTCTTCATAATATTCCTCTGTACCGTCATTAATTCTATCCATTTTACCCATAAGCTCTGTGCCAAATATAGCGTGCATTCCACTGTACAGATTATCGTTAATTTCTTCTTTATCTTGTCTTATAAGAAGATTTTTCTTTAACATTACTCTTGTCTTTTCTATCCATTCATCAAGAACAGCAAGCTCTTTGTCATTCTTATTAATAGTTTCATAACACACTTTAACAGTTTCAAGCATTAACTTCTGATTAGCTCTTTGAAGTTGTGTAGGAACATCCTCTGCCTTTCCTCTTAGCTCGTCAAGTTTGTCTTTGGCTTCAAATATAAGTCTTTTGCTTTGCTGCATTCTTTTCTTATGCTTCTTTTCGTCAGCCTCATCCATATTCTGTACAATACCATTCATAAGCTGACCCTTTAGTTGTTCAATGCCTTTAATGTCATCCAATACTTGTCCTTGTTTTTTTAACAATTCATTAACTCGTCTTTCCCAGTAACGTATCTCATCTGTTTTAATATGCTCTGGCATTAGTTGATACCATCTCTGGTCTAATGTCAATATTGGAAGATTTTTAAATGTTCTAGAATTTTTTAGAGCTTTGAACGTAATTTCTGACATATATTTTCTCCTTGCTTTTTTCCAAATGTGATAAAAGCCTGACTTTTGGCACTAAAGGTCTGTTAATAACTTTTATTCTTCTTTATTACGGCTTGCAATACTATAAGATAATCTCATAAGACTTTCTGACAAATGTACATTTTCTACAATAACATCATCTGATAGATTAAGGTCTGTATGTGCAAAATTCCAAATTGCCTTAATACCTGCGTCAGCTACAATTTTTGCAACTTCTTTTGCTGCTCTTTTTGGTATAGTAAGTGCTACTATCTCAATGTCATTTTCTTTAATAAAATCAGTGACCTTATCAAGCATTTGAACTTTAAGTCCTCTTATTTCCTTACCTTCAAGATCTGGATTATTATCAAAGATACCTTTAATAACAAAGCCTCTCTTTTCAAAGTCACCATAATTGATTATAGCCTGACCAAGATTACCAGTACCTATTATAATCATTTTATGTTCTCTATCTATTCCAAGTATTTTAGCTATCTCGTCATAAAGGTACTTAACATTATAACCATAACCTTGCTGACCAAAGCCACCAAAGTTATTAAGGTCTTGTCTTATCTGTGAAGCTGTAACCTTCATCTTTGCGCTTAATTCTTTTGATGATATTCTTTGAACATCACTTTCTATAAGTTCTCCTAAATATCTATAATATCTAGGTAATCTTCTTATTACTGCTGAAGATATCTTCTTTTCTCCGTCCATTATACATTACCTCATTTCCAACGCACATCGTTAAATATTGTTAATTATATATCATTAATAAGAAATTGTCAAAATTTTATTTACATAAGTTGCCGTATTTTGCATTTTTAATTTTTTGAAGATAGCAGTAGTATATAAACAAACACACACCAGTAAAAGTACAATCAACCATATTTGTATGTCATTATCGAACAAGTTTGTTCGCTATTGACATACAAATATAGCTGACTGTTCTTTTAATGGTGCATTTATCGTTTATATACTACTACTATCTCACACAACTTTTTTGCCATGCAAAATACTAGATTTTTTATTATTTAGTCATCAAGCAAATATTAACAATTTGCTTATAACATCTAAAAAATAGGTTTTTATTTAATAACATTTAATTTAGCCTAATATCTTCTTAGCAATGTCAACAGATTCTTTTGCGTCTTTTGCGTAGAAATCGGCGTGTATTTCTTTTGCATATTCAGGAGTAAGAACCGCTCCACCAACAAATATCTTACAGTCAAGATTATTTTCATGGATAAGCTCAATAGTTTCCTTCATTGATACAAGTGTTGTTGTCATAAGAGCAGAAAGACCTACAAGTTTTGCATTATGCTCTTTAATTGCATCAACCACAGCTTGATATTCAACATCTTTTCCTAAGTCAATTACATCATAGCCATAATTTTCAAGAAGTACTTTAACAATATTCTTTCCAATGTCATGCACATCACCCTTAACGGTTGCCATAACAATCTTACCCTTACTTTCAGGCTTTTTATCACTAAGCACCATAGCTTTTCTTATTTCTTCAAATGCCGCCTGTGCAACTGCTGCTGACATAATAAGCTGTGGAAGGAAAATTGTTCCTTTCTCAAAATCAACACCAATCTTGTCAAGCGCAGGAATAAGTATGTTATTAACTATCTCCATTGAGTCTGTAGTTTCAAGCATTTGCTTAGTAAGCTGCGCTCCTTCACTCTTAAGTCCATTAAGAACAGCTTGATATAAAGGATTAGCACTCATAGGGTCATCTGAATTTGCCCCTTGATTATTAACTTGTGCTTCTGTCACAGCTTTTGTATTAGCCGCTGGATTAATCTTTGTAACCTTTGGCATATTAGCATAAGCCTTAATAAAATCTACAGAATTCTTATCAATGTTAGCAAGAAGCTTGTAGGCTCTTACCGCACCTGTCATTTCTTCGATATTAGGGTTAATGATAGGCAAGTCAAGCCCATTTGTAAGTGCCATTGTAAGGAAAATGTGATTTACAAGGACTCTGTTTGGAAGCCCAAATGAAATATTTGATACTCCAAGAACTGTCTTTAAACCTAATTCAGTCTTTACTCTGTGAAGTGCGTTAAGTGTTTCCATAACGCCTTCCTGCTCTGCGGAAGCTGTAAGTGTAAGACAATCTATGTAAATATCTTCTTTTGGAATACCAATTGCCATTGCTCTGTTCATAATCTTTTCAGCAATCTTAAATCTATCTTCGGCTTTAGGTGGAATACCATCTTTATCAAGTGCAAGACCAACTACTGCTGCACCATATTTCTTAACAAGTGGTAACACATTGTTAAGTGACTCCTCCTCACCATTTACTGAATTAACTATTGGCTTACCATTATACACTCTTAAAGCTGCGTCAAGTACTTCTGGAATTGTAGAGTCTATCTGTAATGGAACGTCTACTATAGCTTGAAGTGCCTTAATTGTATCTATCATCATATCCTTTTCATCAATACCCGGAAGTCCAACATTGACATCAAGAATATCTGCACCTGCGTTAATCTGCTCCAATGCTTGATTTAATATGTAATCTATATCATGTCTTAAAAGTGCTTCTTTAAAAAGCTTCTTTCCTGTAGGATTAATTCTCTCGCCAATTATTCTAGGCTCTGTTATATCTACTGTACTTGTAGCTGAACATACTGCCGCTGGAATATCCTTTTCTTTTTCAAAGCCTGCGTTTCCATTTTCTTTAAGCATTGTTGCAAGCTCTTTAATAAATTCTGGATTACTTCCACAACAACCACCAAAACACTTAATTCCGTACTTTCTTAAGTCCTTCATCATATCAGCAAATTCTGACGCAGTTACATTGTATTCGTTTGTCTTAGGGTCGGGAAGTCCCGCATTAGGCTTTACAACGATAGGAAGTCTTGTCCATTTACTAAGTGTTGCAATAACTGGCTCTAATTCTTTGGGGCCAAGTGAACAGTTTACACCAAGTGCGTCAACACCAAGTCCACTCAAGGTAAGTGCCATAGATGGAATTGAACAGCCTGTAAATGTTCTTTGGTTCATTTCAAATGTCATTGTAGTAATAATAGGCAGGTCAGAATTTTCCTTTGCCGCAAGAACTGCTGCCTTACATTCAAGCAAGTCTGTCATTGTTTCAAATACAATAAGGTCTGCATCTTTTCCAGCTAATATTATCTCTTTATAAATGTCATAAGCATCTTCAAACTTAAGAACACCTGTTGGCTCTAAAAGTTGTCCAATAGGTCCAATATCAAGTGCAACATAAGCGTCAGGATTAACATTTTCACAAGCCTGTCTTGCATTCTTAATAGCCGCTTCAACTAATTCTTTTACTGTATAACCACTTCCATCTAACTTATAACTATTAGCACCAAATGTATTGGCATACACAACATCTGAACCAGCCTTCAAATACTTTTCATGGATTTCTACTAAAAGCTCAGGTCTTGTTATACTTAAAACTTCTGGAATTTCTCCCATTTTAAGCCCTGCCGCTTGAAGCATTGTTCCCATCGCTCCATCTAATATAACGTAATCTTTCTTTAACTGTTCTCTAAAATCTTTAGCCATTGCAATGTCCGCCTCTCCGTCTAAATTGACATTTTTTACTCATACTGCAAGTCTGACAACCCCTTGCCTGTCCTTTAATCTCATGCCCTGACAAACCTATTATTGCTGTAACTGATTTTGTAGGTATTAACATTGAAGATGAATTAACACCAAGCCCTATAATCTTTGAAGCATTAAGAACTCGTAAGAAATCAGCTTGTAACTCGATTGGCAAATCGCCATATCCTAAACCAAATCTAAACGTCTGGTACATATCCGGATATTCTTCTTTTATTACCTGTTCTGCCCTATTACACGCCTGTTCAACTGCCGCACTTGCCATACTGTCTATAACAACTGCCTGTGCTATATCTTTAACTTTTGCTATACGAATAAGTCTGTCTATTCCCTCTGATATTGTAACTGCCATAAATACAGCCTTGTCACAATCTTTCAGATGTTTTTTTATAGAATTACCTGTCAGTTTTATATTGGTATTTTTTACTATTATTTTATCTGGTTCTTGCTCTTTGTCAATATCAAACACCTTGTATACAAATCTTGCTCTTGCACACTCAAGCACTTGCTTCTCACATTCATCAAGCAACTTCATCATATTTTCATCTGGTTTTGAATTGCCATATCCTAAATATCGTATAACTTCATCTTTATCTATATCCGAAAGTTCAAGCTGTGTTCTTACGTCATTCATAATTTTCTCCAATCTATCCCCTACTTAATTTAGAAAGTAAGTGGCTTAATTTATAGTATATAATTATCTTAATTGGAATATATGTTTTTTATTATCTTCTCTTATGTTTTTTCTTTTTTCTTGTTCCAGAAGCTTTTTCTATATTAATTGTTCTACCTTTAATTTTAGCATTTTCCATGGCCTTAAGAACTTTTTCTGCGTGTTTTGCTGGAACTTCTACAAATGTATAATTATCAAGCATATCAATAGCTCCAACAAGTTTACCTGGCATACCAGACTCTCCTGCTATTGCTCCTAAGATATTGGCAGGCTTAACTTTGTCCTTTTTACCTATGTTTATAAACAATCTTACCATTCTTGACTCATCGTTGTCTATATCATAATGAATTTCTTCTACATCATCATCTCTGTCAAGACTTTCACCTATCATCATCTTTAAGAGTGCTGCTGCCATATCCATTGCGGTGTAATCTTCTTGATTAACATGATTTTCAACCATTTCAATCATATCTGAAAGACCACCTGCATTAATTGTTTCTTTGATATTCTCAAACATAACATCAAGCTTTGTGTTCTTTACATCGTCAAGTGATGGAATTGGTCTTGCCTTTATCTTAGTCTTGCAGTAATGCTCTATATCTTTTAACTTATATACTTCTTTTCCAGAAATAAATGAAAGCGCAAGCCCTTCCTTTCCAGCTCGTCCTGTTCTACCTATTCTATGAACGTAATATTCTTCATCTTGTGGTAAATCATAATTAAATACAACATCTACATTGCTTACGTCTATTCCTCTTGCGGCTACATCTGTAGCAATAAGTATTTCTGTCTTTCCATCTCTAAAGTCATTCATAACTCTATCTCGTTGAGCCTGCTTCATATCGCCATGTATTCCATCAGCAAAATATCCCCTGCCTTTAAGCTCTGATATAAGTTCATCAACTTTTTTCTTTGTATTACAAAATACTACTGAAAGTCTTGGATTGTATATATCTATAAGACGGCATAACACTTCGTTTTTATTTTTGGGTCGTACTTCATAATAATACTGCTCAATATTTTCAACCGTAAGTTCTTTTCTTACTACTTTTACAACTTCTGCGTTGTTTTGGAACTTCTTTGCAATATCCATAATAGCTTTTGGCATTGTAGCTGAAAATAATACAGTCTGTCTATCTTCTGGTGTATCTGTAAGAATTGTTTCCATATCTTCTCTAAAGCCCATATCTAACATTTCATCAGCTTCGTCTAAGATTACCATTGATACATTGTCAAACTTAACTGTCTTTCTCCTCATGTGGTCCATAACTCTGCCAGGTGTACCAACTACTATTTGAACTCCTGTCTTTAATGACTTTATCTGTCTTACAATTTCTTGACCACCGTATACTGGAAGTACTTTTATATCGCTCATGTATTTCGCAAGTTTTCTTATTTCTTCTGCAACTTGTACTGCAAGTTCTCTTGTTGGACAAAGTACGATTGCTTGTACTTTTTTAATTGATGGGTCTATTTTTTGAAGCATTGGTATTGAATATGCTGCTGTCTTTCCTGTACCAGTCTGTGCCTGTCCTACAATATCTTTCCCTTCAAGCACTACTGGAATTGCCTTTGACTGAATAGGAGAAGCTTCTTCAAATCCCATATCTTCTACTGCTCTTAATATTCTTTCGTCTATTTGTAACTCTTCAAATTTCATAAATATTTTTTTCTCTTTCCTTAATTAATATATTACTGTGTAACTTATTAAGTTTACATTATAATTTGTGTAAAGTCAAAGTTTTATTTTTTGACATTCCTACCATTTCCATTTATAATTAAAATAATAAACTATATCACTTAGAACTTAATGTGATTTAAGAAAATTCAATAAAAAACGAAAGGCAGTAATACACTTATGATTTTATCTTGTAATAATATAAGCAAATCATTTGGAACTGATATTATATTATCTAATTGTTCCTTTAATATAGAAAACCATGAAAAAGCCGCTATTGTTGGTCCTAATGGGGCTGGTAAGTCTACTCTGTTAAAGATTATTGTTGGCGAACTTCCTTCTGATACTGGCGTTGTTACTCTTGCAAAAGATACTACTTTAGGATACCTTGCACAGCACCAAAACTTAACATCAGAAAATACCATTTACGATGAACTTCTCACCGTAAAGCAAGATATCATAGACATGGAAAATAAAATTCGCAGTATGGAAGCTGATATGAATAATTTAACTGGTGAAGCTCTTGAAAATCTGCTTAATCAGTACACAAGACTCAACCATGAATTTGAATTAAAAAATGGTTATGCTTATAAAAGCGAAATATACGGTGTGTTAAAGGGCTTAGGTTTTACCGAAGAAGATTTTTCACTATGCGTCAATACTTTATCGGGTGGACAAAAGACTCGTGTTGCATTGGGCAAGCTTCTTCTTTCTAAACCCGACATTATTCTTCTTGATGAACCTACTAACCATCTTGATATGGAAGCTATCAGATGGCTTGAAAATTATCTTTTAACTTACAACGGAAGTGTAATTATAGTTGCACATGATAGATATTTCCTTGACAAAATAGTATCAAAAGTAATCGAAATAGAGCGTGGAAAAACAACTGTATTTTCTGGTAATTACACAGCTTATGCTGAAAAAAAGAAAATTCTTCGCAATATGCAGTTAAAAGAATATCTAAATCAGCAAAGAAATATAAAACATCAAGAAGAAGTTATTACAAAGTTAAAACAGTTCAACAGAGAAAAATCTATTAAACGTGCTGAAAGCCGAGAGAAAATGCTTAATAAGATTGAACTTGTTGAAAAACCTGAAGAATTAAACGACAAAATGAACATAACACTTAATCCAAAGGTTGTAAGTGGCAATGATGTTCTTCATGTTGAAGGGCTGTCAAAGAGTTTTGATGATAATATGCTATTTTCTGATATATCATTTGATATAAAGAAGGGTGAACGTATCGCTATTATAGGTAATAACGGAACTGGTAAGACTACTATGTTAAAGATTATTAATGGAATTATTCCTGCTGACAGCGGTAAAATAACACTAGGCTCTAAGGTAACTATCGGTTATTACGACCAGGAGCAACAAGTTTTAGACCCAGATAAGACTTTATTTGAAGAAATTCAAGACGCTTATCCAGACCTTAACAATACTCAAATTCGTAACACACTTGCTGCCTTTTTATTTACTAATGACGATGTATTCAAATACATTCGTGACCTTAGCGGTGGTGAACGTGGTAGAGTATCGCTTGCAAAGCTTATGCTTTCAAATGCTAATTTTCTTATTCTTGACGAACCTACTAACCATCTTGATATGGTTTCAAAGGAAATTCTTGAAAATGCACTTAATAACTACACTGGTACTGTGCTTTATGTTTCACATGACCGTTATTTTATTAACACAACTGCAACAAGAATTATTGAGCTTACTAACCGTATGACAGTAAACTATATCGGTAACTATGATTACTACCTTGAAAAGAAAGATATCCTTACTGCTGCTGCGCTTAAAGAAAATGGTATTAATAATAATTTAGACAGTAATAGCTTATCAACTAATGCTAAAGATAATTTAAACTCTGCAAATGCTTCAACACCATCAACTGAAAACAACTCAAAAGCTGACTGGAAGCAATCAAGAGAACTTCAAAATAAGCTTAAAAAAATGAAAAATGAACTTAAAAAAGTTGAAGCTAGAATTAGTGAAATTGAAGACCGAATAAGTGTTATTGATGAGGAGTCAGCACTTCCAGAAGTATGTTCAGACACAGCAAAACTTCTTGAACTTCACAAAGAACACGTTGCTCTTTCAGAAGAACTTGACACATTATATGAAAGATGGGAGGAATTATCAGAAGAACTTAACAATATAAAATAATTAATTTGAGAAATTTACTTTATAAGTTGCTCAAATTACTAAAACAACCGCCGAGTTCTTGTGAAGCACAGACTTTGGCTTGTTATTTTCATAAATAAATATCACTCTCTGCAAGATTTTGCAATCCTGCTGTAGATATTCACTTAATTTTTTATTAAAATACAGAATGAGGTTTTTACAAATGGAAATTGAAAGAAAATTTTTAGTTAAAACAATTCCTGACAATTTGTCAGAATACAAATGTAGAATTATTGAACAAGCTTATCTTTGCACAGAGCCTGTTGTTCGTGCAAGAAAAGATAATGATGAATATTACCTTACTTATAAAGGTCGTGGACTTATGGCAAGAGAAGAATATAATCTTCCCCTTACTAATGAAGCATATCAACATCTTCTTGCAAAAGCTGATGGAAATATTATAACTAAAAAACGTTATGAAATTCCAGATGGAACAGGCAAAACTATCGAACTTGATATATTTGAAGGTGTATTTTCTGGCACTGTTGTTGCCGAGGTGGAATTTGAAACTATTGAAGAAGCTAATTCTTATACTGCTCCTTCTTGGTTTGGAAAAGATGTCACTAATGATACAGCTTATCACAACAGCAATATGAGCAAAAAGGAATTTTAATATGTTTAATAATTACTTTTCATCAGAAAGATTTAAGGAACATAAGATACGACTTAAAATGTCATTTTTAGCTTTAATTAAGTGGACTCTTTGTTCTTGCTTAATTGGTATATTTTTAGGGCTTATTGGGGCTGGTTTTTATAAAGCTCTTAGCTTTGTAACTTCTTTTAGAGAAGCTAACCCCAATATCCTATTTTTACTGCCTTTATCAGGTATTATTATTGTATTTATGTACAACCTAGCTGGCAAATCTGCTTCAAGTGGAACTAATCTTGTTATATCAGCAATACAATCTAACGAAGAAGTTCCTGCACGAGTTGCTCCACTTATTATTATTTCAACTATTATCACTCACCTTTTTGGTGGTTCTGCCGGTAGAGAAGGTGCAGCATTACAAGTAGGTGGTTCAATTGGTAACTTTTTAGCTAAGGTACTTCATTTTGATGATAAAGACACACGAATTATGATAATGTGCGGAATGAGTGCTTGTTTTTCTGCCCTTTTTGGAACTCCTATTGCCGCCGCAATATTTTCAATGGAAGTAATAAGTGTTGGTGTTATGTATTACGCAGCCCTTGTTCCATGTGTACTTTCATCATTTATAGCAGAAGGTATTTCTAATTATTTCGGTATACCAAATACTGCTTTTGTTGTTGACTATGTTCCTATATTGTCTATTGATACAGGCTTTAAAACTATAGTTATATCACTTTTATTTGCTATTGCTAGTGTTCTTTTATGTGTTGCCTTACATAAATCATCGAAAATATATAACTATCTTTTTAAAAATACCTATGTAAGAATTGTTGTAGCCGGACTTCTTGTTATATGTCTTCGTTACATTTTTAACACTACTGATTATCTTGGTGCTGGTGCTCCAATTATAGCTTCTAGTTTTACTACTCGTAGTGCGTGGTATGTATTTCTTTTAAAAATATTATTTACTGCCGTAACTCTTGGTGGTGGCTTTAAGGGTGGTGAAATAGTACCTACTTTATTTGTAGGTGCTACACTTGGAAGTTTTCTCTCTGCTATATTCGGACTTCCAATCGGACTTTGTGCTGCTTGTGGCATGGTTAGTGTATTTTGTGGAGTAACTAACTGCCCTATAACTTCATTTATACTAGCAGTAGAAATGTTTGGAACTGAACCATTAAAGTATTGTACTATTGCTATTGCATTGAGTTACTTATTATCTGGATATTATAGTCTTTATAATAGTCAGAAGATTGTATACTCTAAATACAAGACTGTTTATATTAATAGAAAGTCAATTTAATATTTTATTTTTTGTTTAGATAAAAGAAAGTAGGTAGAATAATTTTTCTACCTACTTTTTTTGCACTAATATCAATATTTTGATACATCTTATGTTGTTGTTTAACAAACTGCACTCTTATAACTCTTACTGAGGAGTAATCGTTTCAATACATCTTATGTTGTTGTTTAACTTTAAAGAAAAGAAAAAAGAAGCTCTCGGCTTATGTTTCAATACATCTTATGTTGTTGTTTAACTTAAGTATAGTAAATAGTGGGGGTACAGTTTCCATGTTTCAATACATCTTATGTTGTTGTTTAACCGACAATTTAGATTTTCTCGCATATAACAAATTTGTTTCAATACATCTTATGTTGTTGTTTAACGTTTTACAAAAAAGGTGGGCTATCCCTCGCTCACGTTTCAATACATCTTATGTTGTTGTTTAACTTACCGGCTGCGCGAGTGATTCGTTGGCTGCCTTCGTTTCAATACATCTTATGTTGTTGTTTAACAGCCATCGCGAACGATCCGGCGCTGTACATGCTTCCGTTTCAATACATCTTATGTTGTTGTTTAACATTATCCAAAATACAAAGGTAAGATATACGTTAATATGTTTCAATACATCTTATGTTGTTGTTTAACTTGGCGTAGCCTAATAATCCTTTTGGTATCGTGCGTTTCAATACATCTTATGTTGTTGTTTAACCCACGTTTTTAAGCCATTCTTGAAAATTGACTTTCTTTCCATGCCCCTATTTTACACTATCTCTCCAAAAATTACCAGCCTTTTTTATCATTTCTATAATTCCCATTAAAAATCTGCCATTGTCTGCTTATTTACTAGCTTTGCACTACTTTATTTGCATTTTTTAGCTGGTAATTTTATTCATATTTTTATACACTTTATATAATATAATTTTTGTCAACAAAACAATCGCACTATGCTTTATACAACAATGGTATATGCACAGCGCGATTGTTTTACTCAAAATATTATTAATGCAATTTGTTATCTTTAATTGATACTGAACCTTAAAATATATGTTTTGAACTAATTAATTATTGCTAGGCTATTACTGGAGAAGTGAAAGAACACCCTGATTAGACTGGTTAGCCTGTGCAAGCATTGACTGACCTGCCTGCATAAGGATATTATTCTTGCTGTATTCAACCATTTCTTTAGCCATATCTGTATCTCTGATTCTTGATTCAGCAGATGTTGTATTTTCAGCTACGTTGTCAAGGTTAGAGATTGTATGTTCAAGACGGTTCTGAACTGCACCTAATGCTGAACGTTGTTTTGAAACTTTTGAAACTGCATCAGCTATAGTATCAATAGCTCCTGTTGCCTGTAATGCTGTCTTTCCAGACACTTTAAGTCCTGTTAATCCTAATGAATCAGAACTCATAGAGTCAACATTAAGTGTAATCTTATTAGTACTTTCAGAGTCAGCACCTACATGAAGACTTAAACTAACACTCTTATTATATTCAAATGTATTTGAGTCTGCAGTTATATCAACTGTATCACCACTATCTGGAACTTGAACAGTTCCCTTAATTCCCATTTCACTTGCATAAGTAGTAAATACCGCTTGCATTGCTGCTTTTTCTTTACTTTGTGCATCATCTAGCGTAATTTGATTAGCTCCTGCATTATTTGCCACAACTTCTTTACCATTCCATGTATCACCTGCAGCTATTCCCGATGTATATGTATAAGTGGCTTTACCAGTATTGTCCATAGTTCCTGCTGTAAATGTTGATTTTGAAGACATTGCATCTTTTAAAAGTGACATATCAATTTTCTTAAATACTGTATTTGTAACCTTACCCTTATCCTCATCACCTTTTAAAAGATAAGTTTCATTAAACTTTGTAGCTTCTGAAACTCTATCTATTTCACTTATTAACTGGTCTACTTCATCTTGTACGTTTTGTCTATCGTCTTCTGACATTGTTCCGTTTGAAGCCTGTACTGCAAGTTCATTCATACGTTGCAACATTGAATGTACTTCTGTTAAAGCACCTTCTGCTGTCTGCACACATGAAATACCGTCTTGTGCATTTGTAGAAGCCTGTGTAAGACCTCTTATCTGCTTTCTCATTTTTTCTGAAATTGAAAGTCCTGCTGCATCATCAGCGGCTCTGTTAATTCTATAACCACTTGATAACTTCTCTGTTGATTTTGACTGTGCGCTTGATGTTGCTCCTAACATTCTGTTTGCGTTTAACGCTGACATATTGTGTTGTACTACCATGATTTTTACCTCCGTGTGATAACTTCAAGGAAACTCCGTTTCCTTTTTGATTTTGCCCTTAATTAGGATTGTTAATAAAATGTAATAATTTTAAATAGTCTGACTATAATTAGATTGTTATTTTTATAACAGACATTTATTTATAATAAGTATTTCCCTACTTTGCATATTCCCGGGTTGTAAATAACAACAATATTTTTAATTCAAAAATTTATTTGACAGAGTATTTTAATGTAATGCTGCATTTACTAATATGCTCATAAAGTTATACGTTATTATCTCTATTCTTACGCTTTTCTCTCATTAAAATGTCAACAATTTCTCTTTGAGCTTCTGGTGAAATCCCATTTTCTTTTTTATAAACTTTTGTCTGTTCACCTGCTTTTCTTGCTGAACTTCTAACAATATTGACTTCTCTTGGAGCTTCTATCAAAAGATGTATATTATTGGCTGAACCTCCTGAAAATATAACTTTGATATCTTTCCCAATGTCAATGTATTCCCCTGGTTTTAGAGTGAGTTTAAGCATAATCTTACCTCCTTGTTTTCTTTTGGCTCATTAAATGAATAATCTCAATCAATTTTTATAATTATTAATATTAAAAATATTGCCTACGCTTTATCATTATTTCTGTAAGTCTATTTTTAATTCTATAATTATTAAATTGTTTTAAATTTGCCAAAAACGTCCTTTTTATATGGTGTTTTTCAAAATGCAACATTCTCTAACAAAATGTTGCATTTTTATTTTGGGGAAGCTTTTCCCTCTTGAAATTGCATTAATTTATCTGCAATAATCGTAAATACATATAAAAATATTACTTTCTATTACTGAAAGGTTATACAAACTAAAAACAAATATGCTTTGTTAAAGATTTTGTTATTACAACAAATCTACTTAAATAATGAAACTATACTGAAATATAAAATTTGAAATGAGGATATATATGATAACTGAACCTATTAAAGACAAAAAAGAACTTAAATCACTTATAAACTTTTACAATACAAAAAAGCCAAACTTACGCAACCACTGTCTTATCGTACTAGGTCTTAATACAGCTTTAAGAATAAGTGACATTTTAACTTTAAAATGGAATATGCTTTATGATTTTGGCAGAAAAAAATTTAAGAATAGAATTACTATAAACGAGAAAAAAACAGGCAAAACTAATATTATTCCTATAAATAAAAATTTGCTTATATGCTTACAAAAATTATTCTGTAAAATAAAACCACAAGCTAATGATTATTTGTTTACTAAACGAACTAACCGCTCACAACCAATTAATCGTACTCAAGCCTACCGAATTGTCAAAAAAGCAGCGAATGAATGTAATCTTACTGGCAATATAAGCTGTCATTCATTAAGGAAAACTTTCGGCTTCTTTGCTTGGAAACAAGGCACACAGCCTGCGCTATTAATGGCTATATACAACCATTCTTCTTATAATATTACAAAACGATATCTCGGAATTACACAACTTGAAAAAGCTGCGATATATATGAATATACATTTTCTTAATTAGATTTATATTATTTAACTCCTTTATACTATTGTCTTTATAGAAATAAAAAATAAAATTTTTTAAAAATGGGGTTAAGTTATCCTTTAACTGTCCGATATAATAGGTGTACATAAAAATGCAACATTTTGTTAGAGAATGTTGCGTTTTGCTATTAATAATTGTTACTATATTTTTTTAGTTTTTCTCATGTTAAAAAAGGAAGCAAACTTATTTTCATTACAAGTTTGCTTCCTCTCTTTTTATATATTACAAATTTTTTCATATTCTAGTTGCAACATTTTTTCCAATCCGACTTTTAATCCCATAATATAAAAATAAAAAACGAAAGCAACAACATAAACGTATTGTCACTTTCGTTATTATTAAAAAATATTTTTCAATTATTTATTCTAATTGTTTAATACTACTACTGATTACAATAATTAAATAAACATCGACAAATTAATCTTCATCATCACTTTCTTCTTTAGCAAATCCCTGACGTTTTCTTGCCATTTCATCACTTTCAAGGTATTCATCATAAGTTGTAATCTTATCAATAAGTTGTCCACTTGGAACGATTTCCATAATACGGTTTGCTGTAGTCTGAATGAACTGGTGGTCGTGTGATGTAAATAATGATACACCCTTAAACTTAATAAGACCGTTGTTAAGTGCTGTAATAGACTCCATGTCAAGGTGGTTAGTAGGGTCATCAAATACTAATACATTTGCTCCCATAATCATCATCTTAGAAATAAGACATCTAACCTTTTCTCCACCTGAAAGCACCTTAACCTTCTTAACACCGTCATCACCAGCGAATAACATTCTTCCTAAGAAGCCTCTTACATAAGTTGGGTCTGGATCTGGTGAGTACTGTGTAAGCCATTCAACAATTGTATCATCACAGTTAAATTCAGCGGCACTGTCCTTAGGGAAATATGCTGTAGAAGTTGTAATACCCCACTTAAATGTTCCCTCATCAGGTTCGATTTCACCCATAAGTATTCTAAATAATGTTGTTGTAGCAAGTTCATTTGAACCAACAAATGCAATCTTATCATCGTGATTTACAATAAATGAAACATTATCAAGCACCTTAACGCCATCTATTGTCTTTGAAATACCTTCTACTTGAAGTACTTCATTACCGATTTCTCTTTCTGGTCTAAAGTCGATGTAAGGATACTTTCTGCTTGATGGTCTAATATCATCAAGTTCAATCTTTTCCAATGCTCTCTTTCTTGATGTAGCCTGCTTAGACTTAGAAGCATTAGCTGAGAACCTTTGAATAAATTCCTGTAATTCCTTAATCTTTTCTTCCTTCTTCTTATTAGCTTCTTTCATCTGCTTAACAAGAAGCTGACTTGACTCATACCAGAAATCATAATTACCAGCATATAACTGAATTTTTGCATAGTCAATATCAGCAATCTGAGTACATACTTTGTTAAGGAAATAACGGTCATGTGATACTACGATAACTGTATTTTCAAAATTAATAAGAAACTCCTCAAGCCATGCAATAGCATCAAGGTCTAAGTGGTTAGTAGGTTCGTCAAGTAAAAGAATATCTGGATTACCAAATAAAGCTTTTGCAAGAAGCACCTTAACCTTTTCACTACCATTAAGCTCGCTCATTGTCTTATAGTGAAGGTCTGTTGTTACACCAAGACCATTAAGAAGCTGTGCTGCGTCACTTTCAGCTTCCCAACCATTCATATCAGCAAATTCAGCTTCAAGTTCACTAGCCTTATTACCATCTTCTTCTGTAAAGTCTTCCTTAGCATAAATAGCTTCTTTTTCTTTCATTATCTGATAAAGACGCTCATTACCCATCATAACTGTATCAAGTACTGTATATTCATCGTATTTGAAGTGGTCCTGTTCAAGGAATGAAAGTCTTTGTCCTGGTGTGATACTTACGTCACCCTTACTAGGTTCTATCTGACCTGTAAGAATTTTTAAAAATGTTGACTTACCAGCACCATTTGCACCAATAAGACCATAACAATTTCCTTCTGTAAATTTAATATTAACATCTTCAAATAGAGCTTTTTTTCCAATTCTTAAAGTAACATTATTTGCACTAATCATTAAAATATTCCTCCGTTAAAATCCAAACTATGAGAAACACACTTTGTAAGTTTCTCAAGTTATTGCGACAATTGCCCAAGTTTCTTACAACAAAGGACTTTGGCTCGTTGTTCGCATAAATAATAGCAATCTTTATTAATATACACTATTACTAACAAACTTGCAATACAAGTTTTAAAAACTCAAAAAAAATAGAAAGCCACCAAATAAATAGTGACTTTCTATTTTTTAATAAATAATATTAATTATATTAATTTTCTGAAACGTATTCATCTACATCAAATACATCTCCATCTTTAATTTTTTGCAAAAGTTCCTTTGCTTTTTCTACTGTATTCATATCTGGCTCAGTCATATATAATGATGGATAGCTAAAGAAGTAAGATGGTGCATATACACCTTCACCAGAAACGGCATAAGACTGCACATTCCATGCTTCTCCTTCCATTGTAAGTTTAACCATACTTGCAATATCATCATCAGTAAGACTTGTTTGGAACATTGACTGTACTGAATTAAGAACTGATGAATAATTATAAAGAATTGATGGTGAAGCAACCTTATCTACAATTCCTTGAATAGCAATCATCTGGTCTCTTCCTCTCTGGTTATCGCCACCTGATATATTCTGTCTTTCTCTACAGAAAGCAAGTGCTGCTTTACCATTGACTTCATTCTTTCCTTTTACAAAATGGAACTCTACATCACTTGTATCAGGGTGTGTTGTAAATTCGATTTCTGAATCTACTGTAATTCCACCAAGTGCATCAACAATTTCTTCTACACCTGTAAAATTAACTCTTACATAGTAATCTATATCCCAATCATAAAGATTACTTAATGTTTCCATTGAAGCATCTACACCAAATATTCCTGCATGTGTAAGTTTATCCTTACCCTTGCCTGATGTAAGTGAATCAATTGTTACATAATAATCTCTTGGTGTATTTACAAGAAGAATTTGCTTTGTTTTTGGATTAACTTCTATAAGAATATTAACATCACTTCTTCCTGACTGATTAAGCTCTCCACATTCATCATTACCTGAAAGATAGATTGTAAATGTATCTGTTAAAGTATTCTTATCTATATTTGGTTTCTTCTGCACCTTTGTTTCATAAGTCTTATTATCAATAATCTTTGTGTCATTTATGAAATCAGGATGTGTTTCTTCTAATGTTGCAACATAAGACTCATTTACAATTATTGCTTCTACTTCTTTGTTATAAAGAGCATCTACAAGCTTTGTAAAATCATTATAAGTCTTTGTATCTATATCTTTTCCAACATTCTCACTAATACTTTTTACAGTATCTTCTGTCTTTGTCTTATCAAGTACACCATGATATCCAAATGTATAATCTGTTGCATCATTTATAGAATTAGCAGGGTCATCTTTCAAAACATATACAGATACAACGTCTTTTTTTGTACTCTCACCAGACAAAGAACTTATTGTTCCTTTTGCTTGATAGATATATACATCTCCCACTATCATAATTATAGCAAGAAGTACTGACAGCACTTTTCCAACCCAGTGAGCCTTTGTAAACTGTGTGTAAACAATAAATGCTGTTATTAATAATAATACCACTATTCCAATAATAACATACTTATTAGGTATCATGTTTAGCCAGAATATCATAGCTGCAAACACAATTGCTGCTACAACTTCTACAGCCGATAATGCAAGGCCAACTGTCCTCATTATCTTTTGATTTTTAAACAGGCTCTTTTCGTCACTTGTTTGACCATTTGTTTTATTATCTGACATTTTACTACTCCTTTTTCAGAAATACTAAAAAAGTATAACACATAAACCAATAAAATGCAAAAACTATTTTCAATTGATATCAACCTTTAACAATAAAAAAATAATAAAATTTATTGATTTATTTAATAATGCCAAATTTATTTACTACTGCCTATAATTATATTAATTACTTCTTTTTTTAAGTTACACAGCAAACTATAAAGTTGCCACTTATTTATAACAATTATTTTTATTATATAAACTTTCTGTTTTCATCATAAGATACATACAATATTTAATTATATCAAGCTGAGTTTTATCATAAGGCATACACATTCCCATATATGAATAAATATTTTCTATACACTTTGAATAAACACTATTAATTTCTTCCTGTTGTATAGGCTTTCCAGATGTTATATATGTATACAACGCATATAAAAGTGTAATTTTTCTTTCATAATCATATTGCTTAATCTGATTATATGCTTTTTTAATATTTTTTATATATAAATCATCTTGATAACCACTATTTTCAATAACGTCCCACACATTTTTACCTTCACTTCCACATATATCCCTTGCTTTATCAGAAGTGTATTCTAAAAGAACTCTATATACTGCCTTGTGAGTTTCTATTACTGTATCCGTATTAAGCATTATTGTATTTTTAAGCCATTCTAAACGTTTAGGGAGATTTGCAACTACAATTTCTTTTACAAAACAAAAAACTTTTATATCGTTTTTCAAAAATAATTTTTTGATATTTTCTAATTCTGATAATACAGTAATATCTGTGATAAGTTCTTGTGATAATAAAATAATAACGTATTTGTCCCCTTTTATTACGTTTTCATTTTGATAAGATTTCCCCTCATTAATACAATTTACATCAACAGTATTACTTATATTAATTCCCCACTCATTTAGATGGTATGAAATCTCCTCATAATCATAAATACCATTTTTAATAGAATAACAAATATACAATGTTACAATCCTCCGTACTTTTAATTTTTACTTAACATTTGTAAATTCTTAAATTTTTATTTATTAAAATATTTTAATACACGCGCTGCGCTACCATTTATTTTTAACATATTATTCATACAAATAAAATATAATTGTATAAACCATGATATACATTACTTAAACTATTTAATATTTACTAAAAGTCTTGTTCCGTTTTAACAAATGTATCTAACTTGTACTGTTACACTTATTTCATACAACATATATTTTATTTCTCTTGTATAAAGCTATACACATCTAACACGCCCCACCCTTGCTGATTATCAGGTACATCAATCTTGTGACAATATTGTTTTAACCTTTTCTTTATATCTTTGGGACTGATATTTTTATTATTGTCTTTTAAATACCTTGCAATTGCACCACTTACAATCGGTGCTGCCATTGACGTTCCACTTTTTACTGAATAAGTATCTTTTTTATTAGAACAGGCTATCATATTTGAACCTGCCACAACTAATTCTGGCTTAACTATACAACATGACGTTGGTCCTCGACCCGAATAGTACTTTATCATATTATTTTTTGACTTATCATAATACTTTTTATTAGTTTTCATATATGAATAATCATCATAAGCACCAACAGTTATTATTTTTCGACTTATCCCCGGCGCAGTCACACTATTTTTATCAGGCCCACTATTTCCTGCTGCCGCAACTACTATAAATCCACTGTCCCATAACTTTTCAACCATTACAATAAGTTCTGAGTCCTCACTAAGACTTAATTTTTCTGTTGTCCCAAAAGAAATATTTACAACTCTTACATTATATTTTTTCCCATTGTCATATACCCACTTAAGTCCTTGTATAACATCGTCTATCTTGCCATTTCCATTTTTATCAAGCACCTTAACAGCTATAATACAAGCTTGCCTTGCAATCCCCCTATATTTTCCATTAGACGCAATACCACTTCCTGCTATAATTCCACTCACATGTGTTCCATGACCACTGTCATCATATGGTCTTTTTTTATTATTCACAAAGTCAACAAAACCAATAATTCTATTGTCAAAATCTCTATGCCTGTATATACCTGTATCTATTACAGCCACACCTATATTCATTTATATCAACTCCATTTATTATTAATAATATCAACTTTTTACACACTTAAATTTAATATTGTTAGTAAAATATTTATTTACAATATTAATTGTCGAAACAATTATATTGTGCTATAATATTTTATTATATGTCGTCTAATATCAAACGTGTTCTATTACATAATTTTACACATGGTATTTTGTGCTTTATTTAAGCCGATAACATCTAGCGACACATTTCAATGAGCTTTTATAAGCATAGAGCAGAATGGAGGATTATTATGGAAAATAAAAGAATAGTAGTTGCTTTAGGAAGAAATGCTTTTGGTGAAACATTTCCAGAACAACAAACTAACGTAAAGAAAGCCGCTATGGCTATTGCAGACCTTGTTGAAGCTAAATATCAGATTGTTATTACTCACAGTAACGGCCCTCAGGTTGGTATGATACAGACTGCCATGACTGAATTTGCAAGACTTGAACCTGATGACAGAACTGTTGCACCAATGTCTGTATGTGGAGCAATGAGTGAAGGATATATTGGTTACGATTTACAGAATGCAATTCGTGAAGAATTATTAAACAGAGGTATATATAAGACTGTTTCTACAATCATCACTCAAGTAAGAGTTGACCCATTTGATATAGCTTTCAGTGAACCATCTAAGATTATCGGAAGATATATGACTAAGGAAGAAGCCGAAGCAGAAGAAGAAAAGGGTAATCACGTTATTGAAGAAGAACCTGGAAAGTTCAGAAGAATTATAGCCGCTCCTCTTCCTATTGATATCTACGAAATAGATGCTGTTAAAGCACTTCTTGACGCAGACCAGATTGTTATTGCCGCTGGTGGTGGTGGTATTCCTGTTCTTCAACAGGGAACTCACTTAAAGGGTGCTAGTGCTATTATTGAAAAGGATTATACAGCCGCTAAGCTTGCAGAATTAATTGGTGCTGGAACACTTCTTTTCCTTACAGGCTATGACAATCTTACTATTGAAAAAGGAACTGACGAAGAAAAGGTATTTGACAAAGTTTCAGCAAGTGAATTACATGACTATATAAGAAATGGACATTTCCCAGCTAAGACTACATTCCCTAAAGTTGACGCTTCAATCCGTTTTGTAACAGCCGACTCATCACGCAAAGCCGTTATCTCTAACATTGATAAGGCTAAGTTAAGTCTTAATGGAAAGACTGGTACTACAATAACAGCTTAATACAAAATTAAGCATATATTTATTTTAGCAAATGTAGTTATTTGATAATATAATAAGAAACTTACTTTGTGAGTTTTTCAAGTTATTACAATAATCAACAAGCTATTGTGCAAATAAAAGCTTTAGCTTGTTGCACACACATAACAAAAAGTCAGTTATATTGCATTACATCTCAATGACGTAATTACAAATGTAACTGACTTTTCTTTTACTTTTTATCAATATTTACATAATATTAATTAGATATTTGTGTTTTTCTTTGTTAATTATTCGACACTATTAAAATATTACTTAACCTTACTTTTATTTATTCTATTCTTAATCTCCTCCATACGAATGTCAAGCAACATACTTGTTTCCGCACAGTCTTTAAGGTCTTTTGCAAGTTCTTCTGCGTCTGCTGGATTAATCTCTTTTTTGTATCTTAACTTATGTTCAAGACTCGCCCAAAAGTCCATTGCTATTGTTCTTAACTGAACTTCTACTTTTACATTTCGCTTTTCATTTTGTAAAAAGATTGGCACTTGTACTATCAGATGTAAGCTTCTATATCCACCCTCTTTAGGCTTTTTTATGTAGTCCTTTATTTCAACAAGTTTTATATCGTCTTGATTAAGAAAACACTTTGCAAGGTAATAAATGTCTTCTCTAAAAGAACATATAACTCTAACTCCTGCGATATCGCTTATATTTTCTTCTACTGACTCCAAAGTAGGTTTTATATTCTTTCTTTGAATTTTCTCAATTATACTGTCAATAGACTTTACTCTTGACTTAATAGCTTCAATAGGATTTCTATCATATTCAAGTGAAAACTGCTCGTTTAACACCTTAAATTTCGTTTCAACTTCCATCACAGCACACTTATACCTTGACATCATTGCGTCAAGTCTTTGCCTATTGCTTAAAATGGCTGTGGCTATCTGTTGTCTTTCAATATCCAAATCATTATTCAAAGACATGTTATTTAATTTTGTATCCATAAAATACTTTCCTCATTCCCAAAGTTTTTTATTGTTTCACCCCTTATATAATGAGTATACCATCTTTTGCCATACTTAAGAATAGCTTTTACTATTTATTTATAAAGATTTTCTAATCAGCTTATTTTTACAATAAATAAAAGCTGGTATAAGGAAAATGTCTGCGGCTATCCAAGCAAGCGGATTAGCAAGACAAGCTCCATCATATCCCATAAGTGGAACAAGTGTCAATGCCGCAAATGTTCTCGCTACCATTTCAAATGCACCTGCAAGTATGGCAAATGCTGAAAAGCCCATACCTTGTATACAAAAACGAATTACATTTACAAAAGTAAGTGGAATATAAAAAGCCGCACTAGCTATAATAAATCTATAAGTAAGGGCAATTATCTCTGTTTCAGAAGCGTCAACGAATAACAACGCAATATAATTTGCAAAAAAGTATAGCAATACAAATGAAATAATACTGTATATAATACCTATAAGCCCTGCTGAACGTATTCCTTTTCCTAATCGTTTAAATTCTCCTGCACCAACATTTTGACCGCCATAAGTTGCCATTGTTGAACCGAGCGCATCAAACGGACAACAAGTAAAGTTAAATATCTTAGAAGCTGCTGTCATAGAAGCCACATAAACAGAACCCAATGTATTAACAGCCGCCTGCAATATAACACTACCTATAGCTGTAATAGAATACTGTAACCCCATTGGCACACCATTTATACAAAGATTTTTTATACACTGTTTATCAATGACTTTATCTTGTTTTGAAAGTCTTAAAAGTTCAAACTTCTTATTCATAAATAAAAGACAACCAACACCTGATATAAGCTGTGAAATATCAGTAGCCCAAGCCGCTCCTGCAACTCCCATTTTAAAATAGAGAATAAATACAAAATCAAGTGCAATGTTAATTACTGCTGACAACACAAGAAAGAAAACGGGTGTCTTACTATCTCCAACTGCCCTTATTATACCAGATACAATGTTATATAAAAATACAGTTGGAATACCTGCAAATATAATTACAATATAGTTATATGAATGTTTAAAAATACTCTCTGGTGTTCTCATAGCTGTAAGAATAGCATTACAAAATACAACTGATAAAATAGTCAGAACTATTGCAAACGCAATGCCTAGCACATATGAATTATAAACATATCTTCGCAACTGCGCATATTTTTTCGCACCAAACTGTTGTGCAACAGGAATTGAAAATCCCGTACATATTCCCATACAAAAACCTATTATCATAAAATTGATACCACTCGTAGCTCCAACTCCCGCAAGCGCATCAACACCAAGCGTCTTACCAACAATCATAGTATCCACAAGGTTATAAAACTGCTGAAACAACATACCCAAAAGCATAGGCACAGCAAACCCAATAATCAACTTCATAGGTGACCCTTGCGACATATCCTTCGTCTTACTAGCCATTACAATTCCTCCATCTGTTTCTTTTCTCTAATATATATATGTACTCTACAGAAACGATATTTTATCATCAATACGACATATATTCAAGCATAAATCAATCGAACTTTTACACATTTTTTACGGAATTTTTTTAATAAGCCAATCCCCCACCAACTCTCACTTATTAACTATATATAATAAAAGTGTTAAATAGGGCGGTCAGAAAAAGGGAGTGTATTTTAGGAGCATATAGTAAGTATTTAGAAAATCTCAGATAAGCTGTTGAACTTCAGGGGAAATTGCACACGATGTGCAATTTAGGAAAAAGCGACACGACGTCGCATTTTTTCCGACCCGTCCGTAGAAAAAACATACCCAGCTTATCCTAGATTTTCTTAATACTTACTATCGTACCAAAAATACACTCCCTTTTTCTGACCGCCCCTCAAAAGCAAAAACTGATGATAATTAAATCAACATTAATTACCACCAGTTCTTTATATTTATATCAATCTAAAATTATCTATATTACAACTTCGCAATATCAACAATAGAAAGCTCCTTATTGTTAAATGCGTGTTCAAGACTTGAAATAAGTGCGTGAGCAGTATCAAGACTTGTAAGACAATGAACACCTGTTTCAATAGCATAACGTCTAATAAGGAAACCATCTTTAGCTCTTTCAATACCATTTTCAGGAGTATCAATAACAAGGTCAATCTCATGTGAAAGAATTAAATCAAGTAAAGTTGGTGCTTCCTGACCAATCTTATTAACTTGAATTGCATGAACACCATTTTCCTTAAGCACCTTAGCAGTACCCCTTGAAGCATAAATCTTATAACCTAAACGTTCAAATCTCTGAGCAATATCAATACCGTCCTGCTTATCCTTGTCTGCAAGAGTCATAACAATCTGCTTATGCTTTGGAAGACGTATTCCAGCTCCTTCAAATGCCTTGAATAAAGCTTCATCAAAGTTCTTAGATATACCAAGACACTCACCTGTAGACTTCATTTCTGGGCCGAGGCTTATATCAGCACCTCTAATCTTCTCAAATGAGAATACAGGCATCTTAATAGCATAATAATCAGACTTCTTTTGAAGACCTGGTTCATAACCCAAATCTGTAATCTTGCTTCCTGTAATAACCTTAGTAGCAAGCTGTACAATAGGAATACCTGTAACCTTGCTGATATATGGAACTGTACGGCTTGAACGTGGATTAACTTCAATTACATATACTTGGTCGTTGTATACAATAAACTGAATGTTAATAAGACCCTTAACGTGAAGTGACCTTGCAAGCTTAGCAGTATAATCAACTATCATATCTGTAATTTTTTCTGATATTGACTTAGCTGGATATACTGAAATACTATCACCTGAGTGAATACCTGCTCTTTCAATATGCTCCATAATACCAGGAATAAGAATATTTTCGCCATCACATACAGCATCAACTTCAATTTCCTTACCCATAAGATACTTATCTACAAGGATTGGGTGGTCTTGCTTAATTCTGTTAATAATTCCCATATACTCAACAACATCTTCATCAGATACAGCAATCTGCATACCCTGACCACCTAATACGTAAGAAGGTCTTACAAGAACAGGATATCCTAATTCATTGGCAGCTTTAAGAGCTTCATCAACTGTAAATACAGTCTGACCCTTTGCTCTAGGAATACCGCACTGTTCAAGAATTTCATCGAATAATTCTCTATCTTCTGCTGCGTCTACATCTTCTGCGCTTGTTCCAAGAATAGGTACGCCCATCTTCATAAGTGCTTCTGTAAGCTTAATAGCTGTCTGACCACCAAACTGTACAACTGCACCATCTGGTCTTTCAAGTTCAACAATGCTTTCCACATCTTCTGCTGTAAGCGGTTCAAAGTAAAGCTTATCAGCTATATCAAAGTCAGTTGATACTGTTTCTGGGTTATTATTAATAATAATTGTTTCATAACCCTCTTTTTCAAATGACCATGTACAGTGAACTGAACAGAAGTCAAACTCAATACCCTGACCAATTCTTATAGGGCCTGAACCTAATACAAGAACCTTCTTCTTATCATGTGTTTCTTCAGCTTCATTTTCACTTCCATATACTGAATAGTAATATGGTGTAGCTGCTGCAAATTCAGCCGCACAAGTATCAACCATCTTAAATGCCGCATGAATATCATACTCATCTCTTAATTCCTTGACTTCTCTTTCAGTCTTACCTGTAAGCTGTCCGATAACATTGTCTGGGAACTCAAGACGTTTAGCTTCCATTAAAAGTTCCTTTGTAAGAGGTCCTTGCTTTAACGCAGCTTCCATTTCAACTAATATCTGTAACTTATCAATGAACCATCTGTCAATCTTAGTAATTTCGTGCATTTTAGCTGGTTCAATATCTCGTCTTAAGCCTTCTGCTATCTTCCAAATTCTTCTATCATCTACTATCTGAAGTTCTTCAAGAAGTTCTTCATCAGTAAGACCTGTAAAGTCATAAGACATAAGACTGTCAACGTGCTGTTCAAGTGAACGAATAGCTTTCATAAGACCTGCTTCAAAGTTATTAGCAATACTCATAACTTCACCTGTAGCCTTCATCTGTGTTGTAAGAGTTCTCTTAGCTGAGATAAACTTATCAAATGGAAGTCTAGGCATTTTAACTACACAGTAGTCAAGAGCTGGTTCAAAACTTGCATAAGTCTTACCTGTAATTGCATTCTTAATCTCATCAAGTGTATAACCTAATGCAATCTTAGCTGCAACCTTAGCAATTGGATAACCTGTTGCCTTAGAAGCAAGAGCTGATGAACGGCTAACACGAGGATTAACTTCGATTACACAGTATTCAAATGTATCTGGATTAAGTGCATACTGTACGTTACAACCACCAGTAATTCCAAGTTCATCAATAATATTAAGAGCAGAAGTTCTTAACATCTGATATTCTTTATCTGAAAGTGTTTGTGAAGGAGCAACTACGATACTATCACCTGTATGAACACCAACTGGGTCAATATTTTCCATGTTACATACTGTAATACAGTTACCGTTGCTATCACGCATTACTTCGTATTCGATTTCTTTCCAACCTGCGATACAACGCTCAACAAGTACCTCACCAACTCGGCTAAGACGAAGACCATTTTCAAGGATTTCTCTTAATTCAACTACGTTGTGAGCGATACCACCACCAGAACCACCAAGTGTATAAGCTGGTCTTAATACTACTGGATATCCAATCTTTCTTGCAAATTCTTCACCATCTTCTACATTATTAACTACTAAAGATGCCGCACAAGGCTCACCTATCTTTTCCATTGTCTCTTTGAACATAAGACGGTCTTCTGCCTTTTTGATTGTAAGTGCAGTTGTACCAATAAGCTTAACACCATTCTTTTCAAGGAAATCTGTTTCTGCTATTTCCATAGCAAGATTAAGACCTGCCTGACCACCAAGTGTTGGTAAAATACTGTCTGGTCTTTCCTTTAAAATAATCTGCTCTAAAGCTGGAACTGTAAGTGGTTCAATATATACTTCATCAGCAATATCTTTATCTGTCATAATTGTAGCAGGGTTAGAATTAACTAACACTACTTCTATTCCTTCTTCTTTAAGTGAACGACAAGCCTGTGTACCAGCATAGTCAAACTCTGCTGCCTGTCCGATAACAATAGGACCTGAACCTATAACTAAAACTTTCTTTATACTGTTATTCTTTGGCATCTTAAATTAGTCCTCCTTCTTCATCATATCCATAAATCTATCAAAAAGGTATGCAGTATCTTGTGGACCTGCACAAGCTTCTGGGTGGAACTGAACTGTAAATATATTCTTTCCTATATATTCAAGACCTTCATTAGTCTTATCGTTGACATTTTCAAAGGCTGGTCTTGCAATCTCTGGATTGAGAGTTGTTTCATCAACTACATAACCATGATTTTGTGATGAAATATAAACTTTTCCTGTTCTTAAATCTTTAACTGGGTGATTAGCTCCTCTGTGACCATACTTTAACTTATGTGTATCAGCACCAGTTGCAAGTGCCATAAGCTGATGTCCTAAACAAATGGCAAATATTGGAATATCACTGTTGTATAACTTCTTAATTTCTTCGATTTCTGTTACACATTCTTTTGGGTCACCAGGGCCATTTGACAACATAATACCATCTGGATTAGTTGCAAGAACTTCTTCTGCTGGTGTCTTTGCAGGATAAATAGTAACTTCACAACCTCTGTTGTTAAGTGAACGGGCAATATTTTTCTTTGCACCGAAATCATATAATGCAACCTTTGGACCATCTCCCTTAAGAACAGTCTTTTCTGTACAAGTTACTTTGTCAACAACTCCTAAAACCTTATATTCCTTAATCTTTGGTAATATCTCATCAAGGTTATAATTCTCGTTAGTTGTAATCATTCCATTCATAGTACCCTTCTCACGAAGAATTTTTGTAAGAGCTCTTGTGTCAACTCCTGCTATACCTGGAATGTCATTATCTATAAGGAACTTCTGAATAGGGTCTTCACTTCTGAAGTTACTAGGCATTCTCGAAAGTTCACGCACAATATATCCATCTGGCCATGCTTTCAAAGACTCCATATCTTTATAACAAATACCGTAGTTTCCAATCAAAGGATAAGTCATAGTAACCGCCTGTCCTGCATAAGAAGGGTCAGTTAAGACCTCCAAGTACCCTGTCATTGATGTGTTGAAGACAATCTCACTAATTACTTCACGAGTTGAACCAATGCTCGTTCCATTAAAAACTGTTCCATCTTCAAGAATTAAAAATGCTTTCATGAATGCCACCTAAATTTCCTTTCGTATTTTATTTTATTGATAATCAACTAATAAATAAAATTTTTGAATAAATGTTATAAAAAGCTATTACATTTCTTGTATGCTATTTGTATATTTTTATTAGTTGTTATTGGCGCAAGTATTTGGAAGGTAGTAAAACTATATTTTTAATCCACTTTTGCGCAAAAAAAAAGACACAGTTATGTCTTTTTTTCTCTAATTTAATAAATTCTATCATACTTTGACTTATTTTTCAAGTACAATAAATGTATTTATATTCATTCATATTCAAAATTCACTCTATTATCTACTTAATAAAATAATAAGTTACTACAAATAGATTTTAAAAATGCCCTACTCTATTATTTCAAACAATACCAATTGCTCGTATAAAACAAGAGGCTGTCGCACTAAGAAAATTTTATATAAAATACAGATATTTAATCAGTAAATACGTCTATATCTTATATAAATTTTCGTTAATTCGACAGCCACTTATCAAATATTATTAATTTTATTCAAATGTAGCAACACACAAGCTTATTCAACCGTAAGTTCAAGCTGTCCAATATATTTCCATGTAACACCTTTATCTGTTGACTGATATCTTGCGGCTGTCTTACCATTATTGTATACACCATTAGTTCCTTGAGTAAGATATGCTGTAAGAACATTTTGCGTCTTATCATATACAGGAACAAGAGCTTCTTTGTAAACGTCTTTCCACTCTAGCTTTGCCGTTGTTACACTCTCTTGTGTAGTTGCTTCTGTCGTATCGCCATCTTGAGTCGTTGCTGTAGTTGGTGTAGCCGTTGTTGTTTCTGTTTGAATGTTAGCCGCAGTACTGTCAAGCTCTTGAGCTTCAAACTCTATCTTAGAAAATGTTTTACAACCATCATTTGTAATATAAAGATTGCTATCCATTCCATCTTTATAATCATAACAAAAGAAACCAACATTTTCATCTATGAATAAAACGCCCTTTATAATATCTGAAGCTGGACCACTACCTGCATTATTCCATGTTTCTCCTCCATCTGATGTGGAATAAATTCTTGATGACTCATTAACCTTATCCTTATCATAACCTACAACAATAATTCCATTTAACTCATCAAAAAAGTTGACATAATAGTAATCCGCATTATAAATCTGAGCTATCTCACTTGTAACCCAATTGCCACCCTTGTCGTCTGAATACATAAGTGTTAGTGGATTTTTCTTACTATCTGTACTTGACTTTCCGCCATATAAAAATGCTGTTTTAAATGTATTAACTACATAGCTTCCCGTCTTTAACTTTGTACTCGAATTATCTTGATAAACAAGGCTGTCTATTTCTATTGGAACAGTTGTATATTTTACTCCTCCATCATAAGTAACATAAAGAGAGGAATTTTTTATTTCATAATCTGTAAGATTATTAGTTTCTTGATTATTATTTTCTGTTGAAACATTTGCTTTAATCTGACTATTATATTGAGCAATACCATAATCTTCCGGTGTCATTACAGACTCTACATATATTGTAGCTGTGCCATCACCATTATCTTCAAGGTTAAATGACATAACCCATTCACACTTTAACACGCCATTATCCATAACACCTTTCCAAGAAGAAAAATACTCGGATGTTGTATCTTTTAATTGTACTTCAAAACTTATAAGTACAGTATTACTTTCTTCATCTAATACTGTGGCTTCATTTATATTTACTTTTTTAAGAGATTTTGATAATGAAAGATATGACTCTGTAAACTGATTTAAAAAGTTCTGTGTCCATATATCAGCCATTTTATCTATTGTAATCTCTCTAAAATCAACTGCTTGCTCACTTGTGTTCGTAGTATATTGTGTATTTCTATCTACAACATTTCCACTAGAGTCTATACCTACACTATATGTATATCTTGATTTTAATACTATTTTATCTGCTTCCTGTTTGGCATATCCAGAATACCATAAAAAAAACACAATAAGACACAATATTGCGATTAAAAATATTCCTGATATAACCCGCCAGACTGTCTTATTATTATCTTTCAAAACATTATTCTACTATTTATATTATAGTTACAAGTAAGCTCCTTTGTAATAAGAATGTGTAAATTAATTTCACTTACTTGATATTTTTCAATAAACAGCTTTTCCTTTCCTAAATATATATTATCTTAACTTCTTTGTTTATGCAAAGCTGTTCTCATAATTTGTGTATAATGTTTATATTTCCAAAGATACAACATTGAAAGTGCTCCTAAAATAACCATTACAACAACAAATATTGGATTAACAACTATTAGCCAACCTAAAGATACTTTTCTTGTAATAAGTGGAAGCCCATAAGCTGTCATAATACTTAAAGCCATTAAGACACCATCAAATACATTTCTATTACTATAAATCTTACTCATATGTTCGTATCCAATAATAGCAATCATCTCACCTATTGGTCTTGCTGCTACTGTAACTATACTAAGCATAAGTGCATTTACAATAGATACATCAAATATACGAAGGATTATTGTAAAAAATACAAAATCTTCTGCCATTTTATAAATAAGTCTTCCAAGATAATTCATATACGGACTTACTAGCATTACCTTTATCATAAGATAATCTCTTTTTGCCATAGCAAAAGTTGTATTATTAGCAAGACTTCCACAAATGGTACTTAATATTACAAACATATATATAATTGCTACTTCTTTGTGAAGTGCTACAAGTGGACATTTACCTGCTATATAAAGATATGGTATGTATATAAATACGGCTACATATAATAACTTTTTGCAAAATTCATAAAATAACACAACAAGCTGCGCTATAATCCCTAAGAATTTTCTAAGCCCCGATTGTCTTTCACTAAAAATATCGTCTGTAATATGAGAACCAATTATGGGAATTTTCATCATAATTTTAATTGCTTTATTAGTTCCCTCGTGAAACTTTAATATTTTTTCAGCAAACATTTTTCTAAATATTTTCATTCGTTGCCTCCCCTAATATATTATATAAGGTCTGTCTTACTGTTGGCAATTTCAGCTCTTCTTCCGTTACATCTGTAAGTTCTCCATCGTGAAGCACTATAATATCTTTAGATATTCTTGAAGCTATATCTATTAAAGAAGTGGAAATTATTATTATATGTTCTTCCTTCATTGTTTCTAACACTTCTAAAAACTTAGATACAAATTCTTCACTACAGTAGTCAAGAGCTTCATCAAACATAATGACATACGGCTTTTGTATAAGAAATGCTGCTAACTGTAATCTTTTTTTATCTTCAAAGCTGTACTCACTTATTAATGTATCACCCATCTTTGTTGTAAGTCCAACTTTTTCAAGATAATATTCTGGTTTTTGTTCGCATTTCTCAAGATTGCTTATAAACCCTATAAATTCATACCCTGTTATGTACATTGGAAGAATACTTTGCTTTTCTGCATAAAACAATTTACTTTTAGCTTTTGTTGCAACTGCACCATCATCTAAGCTTACATCTCCACTTATACATTCAAATAAAGTAGACCTTCCACTTCCATTTTTTCCAAGTATTGCATATATTTTCCCTTTTTTAAAGGAATAATTTATGTCTTTTAATACTTCTGTATTATTATAAATCTTTTTTATATGATTTAATCGTAGCATATATTCTCCATTTCTAAGCTATCTTAAATAATTATAATATTTAGTTTTTGTATAATTACTATACATTATATCATATTTTTTAACAAATAATATTATATACAACTTAATTAATTTTGTAAACTGATATATATATTAAATACACAATATATCCACAATTCACTTTAATTAGTTGATAATAAGCTCGCTTAAGATATCAGCTACATTGCTTTTTAATATGCTTGATGTTATAATGGCTGTGATTTTATGAAAGGTATGGTTTAATACATGAACTTTATTAAAAAACACTGGCGACTGATGTTTGGAAGCTATCTTTTGATATACCTTCCGTGGTTTTATCTTATTGAAAAAAATATTGATGAAACACACCCTAATTTACATATTATGAATAATTCAATAGATGCAGCAATTCCATTTTGCAAATATTTTATAATTCCTTATATGCTTTGGTTTGTATACATTGCTGTATCTTGTTTTTTTATGGGATATAAAGCTACTGATAGAGAATTTGTCAACTTTGCACTCTCTCTAATTATCGGAACTTCGATTTGTTTTATTATATGTATGATTTATCCTAATGGATTAACGCTAAGACCAGATACACTTAGTGATGATATATTTGGAAAACTAATAGGCATGATTTACGCAAGCGACACTCCTACAAACGTATTCCCTAGCATACACGTTTACACTTCCCTTGCTATCGACATCGCCCTAAGAAAATGCAATTACCTAAAAGACAACAAAGCTATAAAGCTATCCTCCCTCATACTCTGCACCCTAATATGCCTTTCAACCGTACTAATAAAACAACATTCCACAACAGACGTACTAGGCGCAATAATCCTAATGGGAGTAATGTACTTCGCATTATACATTCTTGATTTAGGGAAAGCTTTTATCAGAAATGATATAGAAAATATAGAAGTCGAAAATTAATTTTTGTTGGGATATATGGTAAGTGTTTAGAAAATCTTAGACAAGCACAAGCTGCTCAAAAAATTTTTCAACTCACCAACCGCCAACAAGCAGAAAAGGTGGTATGTTTTGGGGATATATGGTAAGTGTTTAGGAAATCTTAGATAAGCTGTTCAAAGCCAAGGGAAATTGCGCAGGACGCGCAATTTAGGAAAAAGCGACACGACGTCGCATTTTTTCCGCCCCGTACGACTTCAAAACATTTCCCAGCTTATCTTAGATTCCCTTAACACTTAACCATCTTCCCCAAAACATATCACCTTTTTCTCCCCATTTTATTCATCAAAGATACTTACTATCTCTCCATCAAGTATTCTATTCATATTCTTTACCGCACAGAAATTACCGCACATTGAACATGTGTCTTCCTTTTCTGGCTTTGATGACTCTCTGTACTTTCTAGCTTTTTCAGGGTCAATAGCCAAATCAAACATAGCTTCCCAATCAAGCTTCTTTCTTGCAAGACTCATCTTTCTGTCCCACTCATCAGCGCCCGGAAGTCCCTTTGCTATATCTGCCGCATGAGCTGCAATCTTAGCTGCAATAATACCTTCTTTTACATCATTCAAATCTGGAAGTCTTAAATGTTCTGCTGGTGTAACATAACATAAAAATGATGCTCCATATGTAGCTGCAATCGCACCACCAATTGCTGATGTAATATGGTCGTATCCCGGTGCAACGTCTGTAACTAAAGGACCAAGTACATAGAAAGGTGCGCCCTTACATATAGTATTTTGAATTTCCATATTAGCTTTAATCTGATTAAGTGGCATGTGACCCGGACCTTCAATCATAACCTGAACATTTTTCTCCCAAGCCCTTCTTGTAAGCTCACCTAATGTAACAAGTTCTTCTATCTGAGATATATCAGAAGCATCAGCAATACAACCAGGTCTGCAAGCGTCACCAAGGCTCATTGTAACATCATATTTTTGACAGATATCAAGTATCCAGTCATAGTGTTCATAAAATGGATTTTCTTTTCCTGTCATTTCCATCCATGCAAAGATTATTGAACCACCTCTTGATACAATATTAGTAAGTCTTTTTGCATCTTTAAATCTTTTTGCAGTTGCCTTATTAATTCCACAGTGGATAGTCATAAAGTCAACGCCATCTTTTGCGTGCATTTCAACTATAGAAAGCCATTCTTCTGTTGTAATATCCTTTAATGCCTTATGATAATATACAACTGCATCATAAATAGGAACAGTTCCTATTGTTGCCTTACATTCAGAAGTCAACTTACGACGGAACTTCTGTGTATCACCAAATGAACTAAGGTCCATAATAGCTTCTGCGCCCATATTAACGGCACTATTAACCTTTTCAAGCTCCATATCCATATCAACACAATCTCTTGAAGTTCCAAGATTAACATTTATCTTAGTTCTTAATCTTGAACCAATTCCGTTAGGGTCAAGACTCTTGTGATTTTTATTTGCTGGAATTATAACTTGTCCTTTTGCGATAAGTTCTCTTAATTCTTCTACTGAAATATTTTCTTTAGCTGCAACTTTTTTCATTTCTTCAGTAATAATACCTTTTCTTGCAGCGTCCATCTGTGTAGTATATTCCACAACAAACTCCTCCTGAATACTAAATATTATACTTTTCTGAAAACCTAAAAGATTGGGATTAAATACGAAACAACATTTAAAAGATTATCTAAGAAATATATAAATGTTACAATCAGAGTATAACAAATTCACTCCAAATAGATGTCTTATAATAAACTCAATTCTTCCTACGGTGGCATTATCCACATCAGGTCAATGGGTCGGAATATTATTCCCTCTCAGCACAGCCCTTTACAAAGGCTATCCGCTCCCCAGAAAAATATTAATTATATTATAACATGTTAGTAAATATTGTCAAACTAAAATTTCCAACTATTGTACTCAAGCTATAATTACACCCCTTCTCACCTACCTACTAACAAACGTCAAGTCACATATAGAAAAAGGCATATTATTTTATTGTATATGGTAAAACTTAATAATTCTTAATTAGTCTATATAAAACCAATAATATCATTACACGACATCATAGCAATTCATCAACGACACAACGTCGCAATGATTGCGCTCACATTCGTTTTCATTACAAAACTCAGCACAATTTAAAAATACTTATCTTTCATTCATTAACTAAAAAATCCATACCACCAAACGTAAAGGTGCATATAGAAAAATGGTGTGTATTTTATAGTATATGATGAAAGCTTAGTAGTTCTTAGTTGGGCTATCAAAAAACAGTGATGACATGACACGACGTCATGGCAAGCCATCAGCGACACGACGTCGCATTGATGGCGTTCACGTTCGTTTTCATTACATAAATCAGCACAACTTAGAAATACTTAGCTTTCATTCATCAACTATAAAATACACACCATTTTTCTATCTGTCACAACGCCTTTACGCTTCCACAATCTCTCCTGCCACAGCACAAGCTGCCGCTGTCTTAGGTGAAGCAAGATAAATACCTACCTTTGAAGTACCCATTCTGCCTAAGAAGTTACGATTGTTAGTTGCAACTACCTTCTCATCATCAGTAAGAATACCACCTGTTCTACCACAGCAAAGTCCACAGCTAGGATGTGTAATTATAGCTCCTGCCTTTGCTAAAATATCCATTGTTCCATTCTCCAAAGCCTGTGTATATATCTTACGACTTGCTGGTGTAACAATAAGCTTAACAAATGGTGCAACTTTTTTACCCTTAAGTATCTTAGCCGCTTCCATAAGGTCTTCAAGTCTTCCATTAGTACATGAACCAATAAATACTTGGTCAATCTTAGTTCCCTTAAGCTCTGATACTGGCTTAACATTGTCAACATTAGATGGACACGCCATAACAGGCACAAAGTCTTCTGCCTTATAATTAATAGTTCTGCAATAAACTGCGTCTTCATCACCTACAAGGTCTTTTTCCTTATCTGTAAGAGTAATCTCACAATACTCAGCTGTCTTTTCATCTGGTGTAAATAAAGCACATTTAGCACCTGCTTCAATAGCCATATTAGACATAGACATTCTTGAAGCGACAGTCATATTTTCAATGGTATCTCCTGCAAATTCTAACGCCTTATATGTAGCTCCATCAGCTCCCAAATCACCAATAAGTTTTAAAATAATATCCTTAGCCATAACATTTTCTGGCAACTTACCAGTAATATTAACCTTGATAGTTTCTGGAACTTTTACCCACATAGTACCAGTACCCAATATACTAGCCATTTCAGTATAACCAATACCCGAAGAAAATGCACCTACACAGCCATAAGTTGTTGTATGGCTATCTGTACCAAATACTATATTACCTGGCTTAACATATCCTGCTTCTGTCATAAGCTGATGACAAATACCATCTGCTCTATGAATATTTTTCATTCCATATTTTTTAACAAATTCATTTCCAACCTTGAAATGTCTTGTGTCATCAACTTGACTTGCTGGCACTAAATGGTCATATATTAATACAACCTTGTCTGAGTCCCAGAGCTTTTTAAATCCCATTTCTTCAAACTTTGTTGCTACAAATGGAATAAAAATATCATGTATCATAACTCTGTCTACATTAACTGTAACAATCTCTCCAGCCTTTACAGCTTTTCCTATGTTATTTCTAATTATTTTTTCAATTACTGTTAATCCCATAGCACTTACTCCTTATTATATTAATCAAGTCCATTTAACTTACGCATTGCCTTTACAAGACCACCTGCATTAATTATATCTAATAAATTCTGTGGAAGTGCTGAAATAGGATAATTCTTTCCGTTATATTCAACATTTTCTCCAACTGTAACAGTTATTGTGTCACCTTCTGTTACATTGTCATGTAAACTATCTTGTTCAATTAATAATAAACCATTGTTAATTGAATTACGGAAGAATATTCTTGCAAATGACTTTGCAATAACACACTTAACTCCTAATGCCTTAATAATCTCTGGTGCTTGTTCTCTTGATGAACCGCAACCAAAATTCTTACCTGCCACTATAATATCACCTTCTTGTATCTGACCTGCAAGCTCTGGTCTTAATGGTGAAAATGCAAATGGCTTCATATCATTTACAGTCTTTAATGCAAGATATTCTGTAGGTATAATTATATCTGTGTCAATATCATCGCCAAGTACCCATACTTTTCCAGTAAATTTTTCCATAATAATCCTCGTTTCTTATGTTATCACGACAGTCGCCAAAGTCTTATACAAATAAAGACTTCGGCTCGTTGTTCGTATAAACAAATGTTCTCTATTCTTAATATATTAAAAACTTACACTCTATCTGCTGTTGTTATCTCGCCTGCTATTGCTGAAGCTGTAACTGTTGCAGCTGAAGCAAGGTATACAAAAGAGTCCGGACTTCCCGCACGACCTTTAAAGTTTCTTGTACCTGTGCTTATAAGAACTTCTCCTTCTCCAATTACACCCTGACAGCTTCCCCAACATACACTACAGTTAGGGTTCATAACAATTGCTCCTGCGTCCATAAATATTTTTAAAAGCCCTTCTTGTAATGCCTGTTCATATACAGCCTGACTTGCAGGAACTACTAAAAATCTCACAAGTGGATTAACTTTTTTGCCCTTAAGAATATTAGCACCAACTCTTAAGTCTTCAATTCTTCCGTTGTTACATGAGCCTAAAAATGCTTCATCAATATGTACACCAAGACATTCTGTTGCGTCTACTACACTATCAACAAAATGTGGTTTTGCAACGATTGGCTTAATTGTGCTTAAGTCAATGTCATACACCTTTGCAAACTTAGCATCATCGTCACTCTTAAATGAATACTTTGGCTCTCTGCCATGCTCTTTAAGATATTCTAATGTAATATCATCAACTTCCATAAGAGCTGTCTTAGCACCAGCTTCTACACATAAGTTACAAATAGCAACTCGGTCACTAATTGTAAGATTTTTCATTCCATCACCAGCAAATTCCATTGCCATATAATTAGCACCATTTGCACCAATCATGCCAATAATTGTAAGGATTAAATCTCTTGCATACACGCCCTCATTTAACTTACCAGTAAGGTTAAAACGGAGTGTTTCTGGAACTAAAAGCCATGACTTTCCTGTAACCATTGCATAAAGATAATCTGTACAACCAACACCTGTACCAAATGCACCTAACGCACCATAAGCACAAGTATGACTGTCCGCGCCAAATATTAATTCTCCCGGTCTTACATGATTTTCTATCATAATCTGATGACAGACGCCAGCACCCTCATAGAACTTAATATTATGCTCTTTAGCAAAATCTCTCATTTTCTTATGCGAATTAGCAGTCTTAACGCTATCACAAGGCACGTTATGGTCTACTATCCACACAAGCTTATCAACATCTGCTATATGTGGATTTTTAAGTTTATTATACATATCTATAGTAAGATGTGTTGTTCCATCATTACTCATCATTCGGTCAAGCTCTACTGTGTGAATATCTCCCGGCTTAACTTCCTTAACACCTGCTGCCGCAGCTATTATTTTCTCAGCTATCGTCATACCCATTGTATTTTCTTCTACTAAAAAGATGAATTGCAACAAAATATTAGCACACCTATTTTATTTCATCTAAATAGCTTTTCCTTTCCTATTATTTATAACTTTCCTAACATTCCTATTTATAAAAAACTACTCTGCCAGTTTCTCAAGTTACTGTAACAATCTTAAAAGTCCTGTTCAAACTCAGACTTTAACTCGTTATTTTCATAAATAAAATATGGAACTTACTTATTCATTAAATCTTCTTACTTATTAAGAGAAGCAATAAGACCACCCTGGTCTAATATTCCCTGCATATATGGTGGAAGCTTAGTACATTCAAACTGCTTTCCATTGACATTTACGATACCATCTGTAAGAAGTAATTCCATTTCATCGCCAGTATTTACATTGTCATGTAAATCTTTGCACACAATAACAGGAAGTCCGATATTTATCGCATTACGATAAAATATTCTTGCAAATGACTTTGCAATTACCGCCTTAACTCCTAACGCTTTAAGAACGCTTGGTGCTTGTTCTCTTGATGAACCACAACCAAAATTATCTGAAGCTACAACATAATCTCCCGCCTTAACATTTGCTGCAAAATCTTTGTCAAGTGACTCAAATGTATGCCCCTTCATTTCATCAATTGTTGGATATAAAAGATACTGTGACGCAATTATCTGGTCTGTATCAACATCTTTGTCAAATTTGAATATCTTACCCATTTTATTCCATTCCTCCTACTTTATAACTGCCTATCACGCAAACCTTTACAATTTGCTTTACATAACTCTATTAATATTAAATTTTCAATAATCCACTACTTATTATTTTTTGCAATATAAATAATGACATACCTAACAGTGTTAAATAAATAATTATGCAGTACTTTTGTATATTATATAAAAAAGAACAAGTCATAAGAAATTCGTTGTACAATTAACTCCCAATAACTCAAAACTTGCTCTTTTATATATTAACAGCTGCAAAACCACATACCTTTAGGTGTGTGGATACACAGC
>URYE01000012.1 GCA_900551945.1 uncultured Eubacterium sp.
GGTTGTTTTACTGTTCAATTATCAATGTTCTTTTATAAACTTATCAATTATTATCAAGTTGATATTTAATTGTTTTGTTTATTTTGTGTGTCGCTGTCTGTCGGCGACTTGATTATATTACCATCACCACCCATAAATGTCAACACTTTTTTAAAGTTTTTTGAAGTTTTTTCTTAAGATCATCCATTTTACTATATATTGTGTTTTTAAAGCTTCAAAACCACTTTATATAGTTTGTATTTCGTCTTCTAAAATAGATACTCAAATATAAATAACCTATTTTAATTATTTAATTGCTATTTTACATATTAAATAATTCAATAATTGTATATGTGTATAGCAACAGCTTGTAATATTCGTTACTTACCTGCAAATATCTATTCGACTTATCACTATTATATTATCTACAAATAAATCTATTTTATACATTAGTAAATTCTATGATATAAGAATATCAAACTAATATTAGTTTGTATAAAATGAAGCAAAGCCCCCACTTATTGTTTCACACAATACAAGTGGGGGCTTTTTATATATCCTTAAAATATTGACTTTATTATAATGTTGTTATTATTTATCCAACTAAGAAAGCTGTTATCATTGATATTAGCAATTATTGATGCGCCAAAGCCTGTACGCCCTGCTAAGGACACTATAGTAAATAAACACCATACTATAAACAAACCTTCAAGCACACCAGCTATACAACCTCCTATATGATTAGCCTGCCTTATTATAGGTAATCTTCCTACTACATCTGTTACAACAAGTAATATTCTAAGTAAGATTAATACTATAATAAATACTACTATATGAACAATTACACTATATATAAAAGCTGTAAAACGTGTTGCTAATTCAATAAGCACCTGGTCTTTAACTGTATTCATACTACTGTTAAGACTTAAATCATTTACATCACTAACAGCTTGTTTTATTTGTACCGCTACATTTTCTGGAAGATTTATCGCTTCTGTGATTTCATCTATATATGAAGCAATTTGTTCAGAATTTTCATCATATTGTGATGCCATTTCAGCTTCTGAGCCTATTACTTGATTTGTTGCATTATTTATCTGTTCATCTTTTATTATAGAACTATATATTTTACTTTCTAAAGTATCATATACTGATGTATTTTCTTTTAACAGTGTTGCTATTGAAGGTGATAATACGATAGTTAATAGAATTGTTGCAACTAACGACAACAATGACACAACTATTCTTATAACACCTTTTTTCCAGCCTGTGTATGCTGATATTGCTAGTATTCCTATTACACATATCAAAACCCAGTTCATACTCATCTTTACGCCATCCTCTTTATAGTTTAGATTATTTCAATTTTATATTTTGAATATACTTTGAATTAATAAGTACATAACTTCCTCTACTACCTGTAGTAAGCACTGTATCTATTGGAAGTTCTACTGTTTGCGTTGTAAGTAATTTGCCATACATATTCATAACAGAAAAAACATTTGAACTACTCATCAATATGCTGTCACTATCAAACTTTATGCTATCATACTGAGTGCTAAATGTTGTTTGAAATACTATACTACCTGATAAATCATATACAACCATTTTGTATAAGTCACCATTTTCTGAATTATCAAGCACAAGTCCTATGTATTTTGAACCCCAAAAAACATGTTCAATTGTGTTTTCTACTGATATTTCTTTACTAAGTGTCGGATACTCTTTTATATTATATATACTTATAATATTTTCGCCAACTGCAACTGCTGTTGTCTGATTGACAAATTCAACATCTGGAACAAGTGTATTGTCATAGTGATTAAAGCCACCTACAACTCTCTCAGTTTCATTTTGACCAACCTCTGAGAAATTATAAAATACAACATTCGTTTTCATTTCTTCCCCACTTACATATACAAATGAGGCAATTAACTTCTTGGCATCCTCTGAAATACTTATATCAAGTGGGTATCCATCACCCTCAAGAGTTGTTTTTACACTATATATCTTACTACCATCAGTATTATACATATTAATATAATTGGCTGTATTGTCTTCAAGTACTGCCACAACAACACCTTGTGAACCAACTTCAATCTGTGAAATCGTTAAAGATGTATCAACTTTTCCTAAAAGTCCTTCTTTATTAAATATGTATATACTACTTCCATTAATATCACCAACTGCAACACTCTCACCACATTGTTTAACTTGAGGCTTTTGCATTGAATACGTTTCATTCCAAATAGTATTATTTTTCCTATCTATATATGCAATTCCATCATTACTATATCTAATATATCCTGAACCATATTCTACATAACTTGCTGTTTCAGTATCATCTCTGTTAAATGAAGATAATATGTTATAAGATGAATATGTTCTTCCATCAAGATATCTAAATAATAATACTCCTGCTATTATTGCAATTATAATTACTATCACAGCACCTATAATAACATTTCTTCTGTGCTTTCTTATTTTTTCGGCAGCCTGTTTATTAACTTGTGTGCTATATGTATCGTCACCTGCAAGTTTAATAACTTTTGGATTTTTGCCTATTTTATCACTACCGTCAAATCTGGATTTTCCAGATATAATATCAGCCATTACATCTCCCCTTTTCATTAATTTAGACAATGCTGATATTATTATACATTATTACTTAAAATATTCAAGGAAGTTTTATTTCTTGACCTATATAGAGCTTATTAACATCATCTATGTTATTTAAAGCGGCAACTTCATCATATTTTTTAATAGTACCATAGTAATTTTTACATATACTCATTATTGTATCACCTTTTTTTACAATATAAGTAGCATACGATGGTTCAGTGTTTACATTTTGTGCTTTGGAATTATCATCAGAAGATACATCTTGTGATACAGTACTCTGACTGTCATCACTTTTATCTTGAATATTAGAATTGTTTTGAGAGTTAGCTTGTTGTGTATTATTTTCAACTGTTATTTGATTATTATCTGTATTATCCGTCTGATTATTAGATTGACTATCTATCTCACTATTTTGTGTTTGATTTTGCTCTTGATTTGCATTACTACTGTCTTCTTGCGTTGTTGGGTATACATCACCTGCCAGCTTATTAACTGGAACTATTTCGCTTGAAGCGGCATCTTTTGCATTTTCTGTATCGTCTTTATTTATATCAGATATTTGATTTGCAATATTCGTTAAAGAATTGTCAAACTTTTTCATTTTCTCATAGCTATTCATAAGGTTAATTCCCATAACAAGCACAATTACAGCGAGAATTGAACCTGCAACATAACCTACATTAATACTCTTTTTTTTGTGCTTATATTGTTCTTTATTATTAATTATATCTCTTATCGACTGCATAACCTTGTCCTTTTCTCTACTTTCAACAGAACGTCTGCCTCGTTTTTCCATCATGTATTCTTGCATTTCATAATTGCGCTCATAATAGCACACATATCCACTTTGTTTTTTTAACTTTCCACTTTCATATAAATAAAAATTTTCTGTCTTTTCATATGTATCAACAAGATATAAGGTCTTCATACCGCCTGCAAAGTTATCAAGATGTATCTTTTTAAGGTATTCAAGCCGTTCTTGTGTAACCCCCGGAACTGCTGCAAACCAACCAATAACTTCAAGATTAGGAAAATATTTTTCTATATCTGAATAAATTCCACTCCATATGTTCTCATTAAATGCAAGTCCACCTTTTGACTGCCCTATATTTTTAGCTTTTACAACACCCTTTATAAACAAACATTTTTCTGATGAGCTTTTTTGGTATTCGCCTAATAGTACTCCGGACTGTTCTACCCCGGCAAAGCCATATGCTATCGAATTAATATATGAAAACGCATAATCTTCTATATATATTTTCTCATCAGAACTTACATCTCCAATCTGTTTTATATTCTTAGGTATTCTAATAACAGCCTTTTTCTTGCTATTATCTTTGCTTTTGTTGTCATCATCACTGTCACAAATAATTTCTATCATGTCACCCTCCATTTCCATTACATACTATAAGTTGTAATTTCAAATTTGTGAATTTGCCATCATAACTTTATATAATTTTCAAGTTATTAACAAAACGTAGTTTTTGATTATGACAACCTTTTACTAGCATATTAACACTGATGTTTTAAAAATGTTATCATTTTTTGTCACACAAAAAAATAATTCGTTGTGCATAAATATTCTCTTTTTGAATAAATATATATACAAGTACTTTATTACTGGCAAACTATATATGAAAGGGATTTTTTAATGCTATATTATTTTAATTCACAAAGCAGTTTAGTTACTAATACATTCAGTGAACAGTTAAATAAAATGATTATGTCTTTAAGACTACCTAACCAACCTATTATTATTATGTGCATAGGTAGTGACCGCTCCACTGGCGACAGTCTTGGACCTGTAATTGGCTACAAGCTTAAACGTGCAAGTGTTAAAAATGTTGCTGTAGTTGGAACTCTTAATTCTCCCGTACACGCCGCCAATCTTGAAAGTACACTTAAAAAAATCTATGCTGTATATAAAGACCCTTTTATCATCGCTATAGATGCCTCTTTAGGAAAAGAAAACCATATAGGATATATTACTCTTGCAAATGGCCCTCTAAAACCAGGTCTTGGAGTAAAAAAAAAGTTGCCTGAGGTAGGTGATATTCACATTACTGGCATAGTTAATACTGCCGGTATAATGGATAATATCCTACTTCAGACAACCCATCTAGCTACTATAATGACACTTGCCGATATAATAGCAGATGCTTTTATAATGTTATTTAATTCTGATTTTTACTCTCATAAACAGCAAGAGCCTTTGCAATCGTATCAGCCTGCCCAGACCTTATAATCTGTAAAAGCTTAAGAAGCTTATCTATATCAAATACTTCTTTGCCAAGATAAGCTTCATAATTAGAAGATATATATAATCTTTTCTGTTTAATCTGCTCGTCAAGTGACTTTCTTCTTTCATTCATGTCAAACAACCTATTTTCCATTGCATCTCTTTTATCCTTGTCTACCGTTTCAAGTTCTGCAATAATATTAGGTTTAACTGTTTGTTCAAACTCTTGTAATGCCGCCTTTTTTTGACTTTCAATATCCTTTATATTATCTCTTACTTCTTTCATTCTACTGTCAAACTCTTCAAGTCCATACATTTCTTCACTTTTATCTTTTCTTATTCTTTTAGATATTCTTTTTATTCTTCTATTATTATCCTTAATATCTGACTGCATTCTTGCTGCCGCATCAAGTGTAGCAAAATGCTGCATAATCGTCTTTTTGTAAATAACCTTACCTACAAATGACTGAATAAGAATACATACAAAATAATATATTATAATATAAAGTGTCTGTAACTTAAAAACTAAAAATGCAACTGTTGGTATAACTGCATAAAAAACCGTAAGAAGCAAAAAATATAACAAATACTGCAATACGCCAGTAGTACGAAACATCATCATAAATAGAGCATTATTACAATATCCTGGCACTCCATTTGTCTTAAAAGACTCTCTTATTCGACTTTTAAGCTTCTCATTTTCATGTCTTAAATGTGCAGTTTCTGCTGAAATACGTTCCTTTACTCCTGCATCCTTTGCTCTTTCCCTATCGGATTGAATATCTCTAAGCTTGGCTCTTTCTTCGTCTATAGATTTATCAAAGCCGGCACATATAGCAGCACTACTCTGCTTTATCTTGGTATCAATAGAGGCTTGAAGACTTTTCTTTTCATCTTCTACATCTCTTGTCAACTCTCTTATCTGAGAAGATAACTTATTATAGCTGTCTGTTCTTGAATTTTGCTCTTTTACCTCTTCAATGATTTCTACCAATACTCTTTCATCACCAGCCAGTACGTTCTGTGCTGCCATACGCATCAACTCCTTATTACATTAAATTAATCATTTTTTGTATTTCTATAATAATTAATAAGACAACCATCAAGAATTATCTTTCTTTCATCGTCTGTTAGCTCGTCCATCTTAAGCTCAAATTCCTTCATGTCCTTATTTACAACGAAAGCTTTCATTGTGTATTGCTTATTCTCTATTGCTTCTTTTATATTTGGAATGAAAATATAATCTCCATTTTCAAATGGAAGCTCTCCCTTATCTATGATAAATGGAAGCATACCCCAGTTAATAAGGTTAGAACGATATCTCTTTGTAGCATATTCGTTAGCAATATTAGCCCAACCGCCTAAAACCTTTTGACATGATGCAGCTTGTTCTCTAGCTGAACCATCACCCGGCTTAACTGCAAATATTGTACTTCCTACACCTACAGTTTCTTTGTGAACATCGTAAGTTTCCTTAATCTTGTGCATAATAGGTCTAAGCTCAGGGAATGCTTCTCCCATACACTTTCCTGCTTCTCTTGCCTTTTCTGCCTTTTGGACTTCTTTTGCCTTGCCAACGTAAGCTGGGTCTTTTCTTGAAAGTGCAAATTCAGCAAGTCCCAAAGGATTAGACCTAAATGATGATGTCTCACCCGATGGAATTAACTCATCAGTTGTTGTTACTGGGTCATGTATTTCTGAAACTACTTTTATTATAAGGTTCTCTGGAAGTGCTACCATTTCTGGCCAGTCCTTAATATTAGGTCCAAATTGTATTTCTTGTTCTGGGTCAGCTACGCCCTTGCTATCAAATACTCTGTTTGCATATATATTCTTATCAAAATGATATGCTGGGCCTGTAAATTCAACGTCCATATCTGTTGCTGATGTAAGGAAGCCTTTATTAGCTGCTGTAGCTGCAATTGACCTTGCGTCCATAAGTGCAACTGAAGATATCTGACCATTCTGTAACTTAGAGCCTTCTCTATTAGGGAAGTTTCTTGTTGAATGTCTAATTGAAAAGGCGTTATTAGCTGGCGTATCTCCTGCACCAAAGCATGGGCCACAAAAAGCTGTCTTTACAATTGCACCCGTTTCCATAAGGTCTGCAAGTCTACCATTTCTTGCAAGCTCCATATAAATTGGTGTACTTGCTGGATATACACTTAATGTAAATTCATCAGCACCTATTGAACGACCTCTTAATATATCTGCTGCTGCGCAAATATTTTCAAAACCACCACCTGCACAACCTGCAATAATTCCCTGGTCAACGTATAATTTACCATTCTTTATCTTATCTACAAGCTTAAAGTCTACTTGTCCATCAAGACTTACAAGTGCTTTCTGTTCGCAGTCATGTAAGATATCTTCAAGGTTAGCATTAAGTTCGTCTATTGTATAAGTGTTGCTTGGGTGGAATGGCATAGCTATCATTGGCTTAATCTTACTTAAGTCAACGTATACAACTCCATCATAGTAAGCTACACTACCTGGATTAAGCTCTTTGTAGCTTTCGCTTCTTCCATGAATATCATAAAATTCTTTAATCTTATCATCTGTTTTCCAGATTGATGAAAGACAAGTTGTTTCTGTTGTCATAACGTCTACACCAATTCTAAAATCAGCACTTAAGTTATTAACACCTGGACCTACAAATTCCATTACTTTATTTTTAACATAGCCATTTGCAAATACTTCTCCTATAATTGCAAGGGCAACGTCTTGTGGGCCTACGCCCTTTGCTGGCTCGCCTGTCATATAAATAGCAACTACACCCGGCATATTGATATCATAAGTCTTATTAAGAAGCTGTTTTACAAGTTCAGGACCACCCTCGCCCATTGCCATTGTTCCTAACGCACCATAACGAGTATGACTATCTGAACCGAGTATCATCTTTCCGCCTTCTGCAAGCATTTCTCTTGCAAACTGATGTATTACTGCCTGATGAGGTGGTACATATATTCCACCGTATTTCTTTGCGCAAGTAAGTCCGAACATATGGTCGTCTTCATTAATTGTTCCACCTACTGCACAAAGACTGTTGTGACAGTTAGTAAGTACATAAGGAATTGGGAACTTTTCAAGACCTGAAGCTCTTGCTGTCTGAATTATTCCGACAAATGTTATATCATGTGATGTCATTTTGTCAAACTTAATCTTGAGCTTGTCCATATTGCCCGATGTATTGTGATTTTTTAATATATCGTACGCCATTGTATTTTTTTTGGCTTCTTCTTTTGATGGCACTTCTGCTCCTAACTTTTGTGAAAGCTTAGCGCCTGCTTGTGTGTCATCTTCTATTATATCAACACCATTTAAAAGATATGCTCCACCGTTACTTAACTTTATCATTCTTACCTCTTTCCTGCCATATAAGCATTTATTAATTCAAATGTTTAGTTACTTTTTCTGTAATTTCTTTTATTTTTTCAGAACTTACCTCATGTTTTTCCCAACCAATCTTTACTGTATCGTTTTTATGTCTTGGGATTATGTGCATATGGAAATGTAACACTGTCTGTCCTGCTACTTCTCCATTGTTTTGTACAATATTAAGTCCATCTATATCAAGTGTTTCATTCATCGCCTTTGATATCTTTTTGGCTGTCTTAAATACATGTGCCGCAGTATCGTCGTCAAGTTCGTATATATTATCAAAATGTTCTTTCGGGAGAATTAATACATGCCCTTCTGCCGCTGGTTCGGCATCAAATATTACTCTTACACAATTATCCTCATACAATGTGTTTGTGGGAATTTGTCCATTTGCAAGTTTACAAAAAATACAATCGTCTTTTTTCATTAATAATCCTCCTATTATTTTATAAAATGGAATACACTTATTGTAAAAAGTTATTGATTTAGGCTATCTATTCCACTTTTAACTTAAGTGGACTTTTACAAATTATTTGTAGCTTTTTGTCGAAACAATTCTGTTTACACTAAAATACAATAAGTATATACTTTAATATAATAACTTATTACGATATTTATATCAATAATTTATGGAAGGATTTTAGTTATGCTTAATAAAAAAACTTATGAAGTTCTTAACAGAATTAAGGAAAATACGCCTGATGACTACGAAATTATTCAATCATCTATTGACGAACTATTAAATGAACTTTCCTTTACATCGCATGAGATTAAAAATCATATCTCATTTTTATACAGCTCTTATCAACTTATGGAATATCGTCACCCAGAAATTACTGAAAGCGAATTTTGGACTGACATGGGCAATTCTTTTAATAATCTTATAAATTTTATGGATAGGTCTGGACTTTACAGAAAGAGTCTAAATTTTACTTTGTCTTCTTTTTGTTTGAATGACTTATTATATGAACTTCCTGATTATATTGACTTGCAATATAATTTTGAAAATGATTTTATATTTGACACTGACATTAATAATCTATCTGTTTGTTATGACAAAAACAAAGTAAAACTTGCTTTTACTGAAATTATTGCTAATGCCTGTGAAGCTTCTAAATGTCCTATTGCTATCAAGGGTTATACTAATAATGATAATTCTTTAATTTCTGTCGAGGTCATTAATTATGGTTTAATTGATAATGATATAGAATGTAACAATGATTTTGATATGTTAGCAAAACCATTTTTTACTACTAAGGAACAAGCTCATGTGGGAGTTGGTCTTTCTATTGCTTATACTTCTTGTCTTGCACAAGGGATTGGAATTGATATTTTTGAACGTGATGGGAATACGGTTGTTAAGATGGAGTTTAAAGTGTGTGGTTAAGGGGTAGTTGGCTAACACAGATAGAATTGGGACAGAAAGAGAGTGTATATTTTTTGTGTATTATGGTAAGTATTTAGAATATCTTAGATATTCTTAATGCTTATCCATCGCACAAAAAATATACACTCTCTTTCTGTCCGCCACCCCATCCCTTAATCTTCTTTAGGGTGATATGTCGGTGCTACTTTTTTTAGTAATGTTCTTATATCGTCTGTTTCTGAATATGCAGCTTCTTTTAGGGCTTCTAAATTATCAAAGAAATGTTCTTTATCAAACTCTATTGGTTTTCCTATGTGTATTAGCTTATTCTTAGTATCTTGTAAGCCTTCTTCTTTCATTAGAAGTTCTTCATATAGCTTTTCCCCTGGTCTTAAACCAGTGTACTTTATCTCCATATTTACTCCTAGTGTATATCCAGATAATCGTATAAGATTCTTTGCTAAATCATCTATCTTTACCGGATCCCCCATGTCTAAGATAAATATTTCACCACCTTTAGCATAAGCTCCTGCTTGAAGTACTAAAGATACAGCTTCTGGGATTGTCATAAAGTATCTTATTATATCTGGGTGTGTAACAGTTACAGGACCTCCTGCTTCAATTTGTCTTTTAAAAAGCGGAATAACTGAACCGTTACTTCCCAATACATTTCCAAATCTAACCGCAACAAAATCTGTTTTTGAAATTTCATTATATGTCTGTATTATCATTTCACAGATACGTTTAGTAGCTCCCATTACATTCGTTGGATTAACTGCTTTATCTGTTGATATCATAACAAACTTGTCTACATTATATTTATCTGCCATTCTAGCAACATTCCATGTTCCAACTACATTATTCTTAACAGCTTCGTTAGGGCTTACTTCCATTAATGGTACATGTTTGTGTGCTGCTGCATGATATATAATCTGCGGTTTATAAGTTTCAAATACTTCTTCTAAACGTTTTGTATTTCTTATTGAGCCTATAAGTGTTACAACATTTGCATTAGGATAGTTAATTCGCAGCTCTTGTTGTATATCATAAGCATTATTTTCATATATATCAAATATTATAAGGCACTTAGGCTGATGACTTACAAGCTGTCTACAAAGCTCTGAACCAATTGAACCACCACCACCAGTTACCATAATTGTCTTATCTTTTACATAACCCATAATAGAATCTATATCAACTTCAATTGGGTCACGTCCTAAAAGGTCTAACACATCAACATTACGGATTGAATTAACATTTACCTCACCATCAACCATCTGATAAACGCCAGGGAGAATTTTAAGGTTACAGTCTGTTTCCTTACAAATATTAAGAATATCTCTCTTTACTTCCACAGACGCAGATGGAATGGCAAATATAATCTCATCAATTCCATAAAGCTTGGCACTTTCTTTTATCTTATCCCTTGTACCAACAACCTTAACACCTCTTATATACTTACCAACTTTTTTGTGGTCATCATCAATAATACATGATACTCTTGAGTTATACATATATCTTGAATTTTGAATTTCTCTAAGAAGTACGTTAGTAGCTTCTCCTGCACCTATTATCATTATATTTACTGGCTCAGTAGTCTGTCTGTAATCCTGCAAAAATGTCCTTATCATTCGATACATAAACCTACTAGCACTCATCGCTAATATAAGAAATACTAATGATAAAAAGTAACAGCTTCTAGGAAGCATCCATCCCATAGCTACTGTAAAGCCAAAATGCACAATCTCTGTTACAACACATGCTTCTACTATTTTATACAACTCTGCAATACTTGCATATTGCCATAGACTGTGATACATTCTAAAACACCAAAATAGTATAAGTGCTATTATTGTAAATGGTATTACATTATCAAGATACTTGTCTATATACTCTTGTGGAATTGACTCGATGTCAATGTCAAATCTCATTATAAGCGATAAAAACACTGAACCATTAATAAGAATTATATCTGTTATTATTAAAGCAATTCTTCTTACTAATAGCTGGATTTTATCTTTTCTTGTTTCTTCCATCTTTAATTCCTTTCAACCAGAATGGCATCTTTATTAATCCCATAAGCGTACCAATTCCGTAACTTATATGCAGTAAAAAAAACAGCACTGGCAATAATATACATGTAATATTTGCCTTATCCTTAGCTTGTATAACCGAAAGCACCGCCATTATAACTGCAAGCAATGTGTATGTTATCCACATGAACTTAGTTAATATAACGATAATATTATAGATTGTCAAAAAAATTCCTGCTGTAAATACACCATAAAACCCTGCGCATATTAATGTTGATATTATAATTGCAACAACAAAAGCAAATGGCACAAAATGATATAATGAAAGGCATTGTATACACATTCCACTTGTAAGCCCTATCCAATATCCATTAGCATATTTTTGCTTTATCATAGACTTTAGGGAGCTTCTTATATGCTGATATGATATAATATTAGGGTCAAAGCATAACTTAAAGCCTGCATTTCTCATTCTGTAATGTACTTCGTTATCTTCTGTTCTTGTAAGATTTTCATTGAAGCCACCTATCGTTTCAAATACCTTACGCCTGTAAGCTGCATGAAACATTGACTTTACATACGACCTGCCTGGGTTATTTCTATATGGTGCAATACTCGAACCAAACATTGAAGACTCTGCAAGAAGAAGTGTTTCTTTCCACTTAGTAGGCTCATCTATAATAGACGGTCTTTGACCACCACTTATATCTTCTCCCGACTCTAATACTGATACGTTCTTACTTACAAAATCAGATGGTATCTGTGCATGTGCATCTACTTTTAAGATTGCTTCACCTTTATAAGCTTTAAGAGCAACATTCCAACCACAAGGAAGTGTCTTTTTAGGATTTTCAAGAACATGTACACTTCTAAACTGCATATTTTTATTAGACGCATTTTCTTTTGAAAAATCAATCATAATCTGCCTTGTATTATCGGTTGAAGCACTATTTACAAGAAGCACTTCTATATCATTATGATTAAAATCTTGATTAACTATATCATCTAATATCGCCATAATTGTCTTTTCTTCATTATAAGCAATAACACATAATGTAATAAACATAATATTTAATTTCCTGTCTGTAATCTTTTACTACTTTGATATTACTGATACAAATGTATCCCATAATATGCTCATATCTGACAACAGCCCAAACTTTTTAAGGCTTTCAAGGTTATATTTCATCTTAGCCGGAAGCACTTCTTCAATATATACTTTGTCTACGTCAACAGCATCTTTTAAAAGCTTATCTTCATCTTTGTAAGCTATACTTGTTCTTGATGTAAGACCTGCCGGAAGAAGAAGTGTTGCATACATTTCTTTTGTATAATGGTTCACATATTTTTTTACTTCTGGTCTTGTTCCTACAAGTGTCATATCACCTGCAAGTATGTTAAAAAGCTGTGGAAATTCGTCCATTCTTAGTCTTCTTAACAACTTGCCAACTCTAGTTATTCTATTGTCATTATCTACTGTAACTTGCGAACCTAATTCACTGGCATTAACTACCATTGTTCTAAACTTAAATATATTAAAGGTTCTTCCATACTGTGTAATTCGTTCTTGTCTAAAAAATACTGGTCCTTTTGAGTCTAGCTTAATCATAATTGCAATAACTACCATTGGAAGTGCTAGAACAACAAGCATAATAAATGACACAATAATATCAAGAAATCTCTTTGCTTTAAACCATGCCCCTTTTTTAGCCAAAATATTATAATATTTCCTTACTTCCTTAGTTCTCATTTCGTCAGGAAGTTCACTCCATTTTTTAAGTTCCATACTTATACCCCATTATTAATTAGATACCCATAAAATGCTTATGAAACACTAATTATCTTAACTTATTAAAGTTATCTATCACATAACCAACTTGCTCATCCGTTAAACAAGTGTGAAGTGGAAGTGTTATTTCATTGTGATACATTTCAAAAGCATTAGGATAATCATTTATATCAAAACCTAAATTCTTATATGCTGTGTGCATAGGAAGTGGCTTGTAATGTACATTAGTTGCAATTCCATTTTCTGCCATAGCTGTTATAATTGCATTTCTTTCGGCTTCACCTTTTCCTAAAAGTCTTACAAGCATAAGATGACCGCTTGATGAAAAATCATCTCCATAATGCTCTAAAATCTGTATATCATCCGCTTTGATGCCTTGTGTATACATGCCTATTATCTGCTTTCTTCTTTCAAGAAGTGCAGGATATCTTTTCATTTGAACAAGACCTATTGCTGCCATAATATCTGTCATATTGTACTTATAATATGTGCCTTTGATATCGTATTCCCATGCGCCAAGCTGTGTCTTTGCAAGCGCATCCTTTGACTGTCCATGAAGTGTTAAAAGCATTATTTGTTTATAAATGTCTTCGTTGTCAACACCTTGTATATCCTTCCATACAAGTCCGCCACCTTCACCTGTTGTAAAGTTCTTTACAGCATGGAATGAAAAGCTTGTAAAATCAGCACATTCGCCGCTATGCTTACCTTGTCGTACCGCACCATAACTGTGTGCGCCATCAGCAAGTATAAGTACATGACCTATTGCTTCTTGTAGCTTGCTTTTTGGCTTAAATATACTCTTTTTGCTTTCTACAATGCTTCTTATTCTGTCATAGTCAACCATAACACCTGCAATGTCTACCGGAATAACCGCCTTTGTATTTTCATTTATCATGCTCTCAAGCATATCATAGTCAATATGGTATGTGCCTTTGCAAACATCTACAAGTCGAAGTGTTGCCCCTACATGGCATACGACACTTGCAGAAGCTGTGTAAGTGTAGGCTGGTACAATAACCTCGTCACCCTCACCTATTTCAAAGAGTCTTAATGCAGTTTCAAGACAAGCCGTTGCTGAGTTAAGACAAGCTCCCCTATTGACATTACAAAACTGTGCCATCTGTCTTTCTAATTCTTTTGTCTTAGGACCTGTTGTAAGCCAACCAGAACGCATTACATCTGCTACTGCTTGTATTTCTTCTTCTGTTATATCTGGTGGTGAAAATGGTATATTTAATTTCTTTGTCATAATTAAATCCTTTCGTAACACAAATATTTTATCTATATATTTTTTACTATTATACTATAAATACATTTTTAACATATCTGTTAATATCTAAACAAACTACTAATGCAAAAGTCATATTAAATATGCCTTTAATGCCTTATTGTTTAGTTAGAAGCTGTGGTCTGTTCAGCTCTTGTTTGCTCAGCTCTAGTCTGCTCGGCTCTTGTTTGCTGGGCAGCAGTAGTTGATGTATTTGCCTGCGTAGTGGCTTGTGAAGCATTTCTTTCAACCATATCTGGGAACGAGTATGTAAGATTTCCCGTCGCATTAGCAATAGATATAGAATAGCTTACTGTTGCATATCCACTCTGTGATAAAGTAATTGTTCTATTTCCCGCCTTTTTATCAAAGGAGCATGGAATTTCACCTATATATGCACTATCTACATAAAGTGAAGCACCCTTAGGCTCTGTTATACTTACTGTATACCCCTCTGTAAGGTTACTAGCCACTGTTGTAGAAGACGACTTAGTTGTTGAGCTTTCTGTTGAAGCTTTAGTTGTGGATGATGTTGTTGTAGCTGTTGTTGATACCATATCAATAACCTTTGTCTGATAATCAGAATTAACAACAAAGTCTTCTGTATATGTCGTGTAATGATTTGCCATAAGTGTTATACTGTGTGTTCCGTATGATAATTGAATTGGCTGCGAATAATCGACTTCCATTCCATCTATTGTCATTACTGCATTCTCAGGAGTAACCATAAAATTAACTGCTCCTGTCTTTTCAGCTTCTTCTGTATATTCTGTAAAATCAACTGTAACTTGTTTATCTCTTTCAACAGTTACGGTCTTTGCACCAACAATGCCTCCCTTTTGAAGTTCTACACTGTACGTTCCTTCTTGCGCTGTAACCATCATATTGCTAGTAACACTAAGAAGTTGTGACCTTCCAATTGTTGCATATCCATCTATAAATGTATCAATTCCTGTAAACTTAATATAACCATGACCCTTATCCACTGTTACAGAATAAATAATGGAGTCTTTTCCACGAATTGTTACTTCATCCTGCTTTACAACTTGTGCCATAGCTATTCTGTTATTATTAGAAAGCACTGTTGAATATGTTTCATATTTATAATTCTTATTTCCAACTGTTACTTTTTTGTCATTCTCATCACACTCAAAATTAGTAAGCCCACTAATCTCCCAAGTGTCATTTGAGCCATATATTTTCTGCGCTTTGCTTGTCTTATTGCAAGTAACATCATATATAGCGCCAAGCTTCATACTTGAAGCTGCTAGTATCTGACCATACTTGTCTTGAATATCTGTTGAGCCTGTGTATGACACTTCATATTCTGAACCTGTGTCTATGTCAACATAGTGCATTGCTTTATCTTCTGTGTTTATATATGTAAGTACTCCTGTAAACTTTACTTCGTTAGTATTAGCTGGCACTGTTACTTCTTCTACCTTTTTTGTTGGCATTGGAAGTATAGAACTTCCAGATACTATTGTAGCTTCTTTCGTACCACAAGATGTCATTGAAAACACCATTATCAACGAAAGAAATACTACTATTAATTTATGTTTACTAGTATTTTTTAAATTCATAAATAAATCCTTTCATCTTAAAAATGAAAAAAATATTACAATGTTATCCCAAATTTTAACACATTGGTAACATTTATGCAATGTACTTATATACTTGAGTTGCTATATTTTGCACTTTAAAGAATATATCCCACTTTTAAAGCCATCAGGCAAACTTAAAAAAATTGACTTGCTACAACTAAAAGCTACTGTATGGTATGCTTTATGTAAAATAATAAATTATACATTTATACAACAATAACCTATATCTGTACAACAATAGCGAACATTATTATTCAATAATATCATACAAATATAGGTTATTATATAGCGTTAAAATATTTTATATTTTTTTAATCAATCAAGGTTTCTATAAACGCCCTTCTTTTGTCATTTTGTTGCACTACTTTTATAAGTTTTTCATAACTTTTAGGTGGTATCCAAGCTTTATTGGAATTAAAATAATAATTAATTATCTTCCAGTATTTCTCTGGAAATGCAAACATAGCTGATAACAGCTTTAAATCGTCATCACTAACCGGCTTTACTTTGTTATAATCATCTAAAATGCGATATGCAAGCTCAATACTCCAATCACATTTTTCCATTATCTTTCTCATAAATTGATATAGATCACTTATCTGACACTCATTCTTATACTTGTCAAAGTTAGTGATTGCACAGTACTCACTACCTATAATTATATTGTGATAATTAAAACCTCCATGACTTAACTCGCAAGTTTCATTTACTTGTTTAAGTCTTTGTTCTAATACTGGCTCGTTGAAAAGCTCTATTGCTTTTTGCGCTTCTTGATAAAATTTTTCAATATTGTGGTATGCAAGCTGTTCAAAATCTGACTTGTTCTTTTTATTTCTTAGATAATTAGAAGCCATTTTTAGCTCTTTCTTATGCCGTATGCAGACTTCTTTTATATTTGTAATCTTATTAATAAAGCTTATGCTATCTTTATTATTTTTTGAAACCTTTTGCAATGCAATATGAAGCTTTGCAAGCTCTATTACAGAAATTCTTATATCTTGAAGGTCTTTTACATTACACTCTTTTCCATCATACCAATTTTTTACTATATACCGATGTCCCTCACTATCATCTGAAAATATGTCCCCCTCAATATTTTTTATATATGTATCAGTATTAACTATTCCCTCCTCTAAAAGAGCTTGTGTTATTGCGTCTTCTCTTTTGTAGTACTTATCTGATTTGCGACATTCTAAAAATAACTTAATCCCTTCATTTGTAGCAATTAACATACCGCCCCGCCCACGACTTATGCGATATATATTAAACTCGTACTGTTTTAAAACCTCTAATGATTTATCATTCATACTAACCTCCATTTTACAAACGCACTCCGTTGCAAAGAGGTAGCTATAAGATAACCCCCTCTTACATATCTGTCTTATAATATGTAAAAGGGGGTGTAAAAATTACTGATTATTTAATTTTTAACTTGATTGATAGCAAAGCCATTATTTACCTGCCATACTCCATTGTTATCTTTAACTTTTCCTGTGTATCTAAAATTTACTCGTCCATTAGTCATATACCATGAGCCATATTCATTTTGAACTATTCCTGTATAACTAAGGTCTAGTGCGCCATTTGCCATATACCACCAGCCATACTCATTTAGAGCCATTCCTGTATAATTAAAGTCTAGTGCGCCATTTGTTATATACCACCAGCCGTATTCATTTTCTGCCATTCCTGTATAATCAAAGTCTACTGCGCCGTTTCTCATATACCACCAATTATACTTATTTAACGCCATTCCTGTATAGCTAAGGTCTAGCGCACCATTTGTTATATACCACCAACCGTACTCATTTTCTGCCATTCCTGTATAATCAAAGTCTACTACACCATTTGTCATATACCACCAGCCGTACTCATTAAGAGCCATTCCCGTATAACTAAAGTCTATAACACCATCTGTTACATACCACCAGCCATACTCATTTAGAGCCATTCCTGTATAAGTGCTGTCTAAAATACCATTAACATAATATCGCCATATTCCATCACTATCTAACTTCAAGCCATTTGTACTAATTGTATTAGTTGGTTTAATATCATTACTATAACTATTAGAGGTGTTTTGTATATCTGTTAATTTTATAGAAGTGATATCATAGTCAACTCCATCATAATTAAGTGTAAGCATTGTTGCGCCACGCTGTTCTGTCTTATATTCAATATCTACATAGGCGGAATAGTCAATTGACTTACTGTAGGCGTATATTACACCACAGTACTTTATCATATAATCATTCAAATGGTCATGGCCACAAAATATTGCTTGTGTACTTTTAAGATTAGACATTGATGTTCCTAACTTTCCCCTAAAGGAAGAACAACACACATTTTCTCTTTTAGTTCCAAGAATGTATTCTGCTCTTGTATCTCCTGCCTGAAAACCATTCCATGCGTCATTGTATTCCATTAACGGAATATGTGTATACACAAACGACTGTACATCTTCACCAAACAGCTTTTTATCGTTATTAATTACATTTTCATACCAAGCTACTTGATTGTCGTGAACATAATCGTAATCATTGTCGCTAACATAGTCGTGGGAGTCTAAGCTTATTAATATACGATTAAGTGTATCATCACTATTATACAACCTAAATTCGCCATTTGTATAACCATCAACATTGTAGTTAATATCATACTTAATTAAAGTGTTTGAGGTATCAAGCATTGCATGAACTTGTTCATCAGAATACCTATCAAAAAAGTCGTGGTCATGATTGCCAAATGTCCAAATCCACGGAACACCTAACTTATCCATAAAAGCCACACACATCTTAAATGTTTCATAATCTTGTGCAGGGTCAGTATATGGCATAGCAAATACATAATCACCTGTCATTTCTATAAGGTCAGGTCTTTCCTGCTCAACGATTGTGTATACTGCGTCCATAGCTTTTTTGTTGCGCTCTGTATACACATCCCCTACCGAAAGGTGTACGTCAGTAAGCTGTAACACTTTAAAATCGCCATCATCTGTCTTTTTTATAGACCATGATCCGTCATCATTTTTAGTTGTAATTATATTGTCATTAGATAATGATGAATACTTAGACATATAATCCTGCATATTCACATCTTCAGCTTTTGTAAGTTTAATATTTACACTTACAGATAATAAGATTATGCTTAGAAAAAATATTATCTGTCGTACTTTAATCCCACTCACACCAATTTCCTTCTTTCCATTTTTCCATTATTATTACATTTTCATATTTTACAGTACAATGAATGTATATAATAGTCATATACAATTAAACGCACCTGTAAAAGAATAATAGCCATTTGTATAACAACAATGAACACACCTGCTCAATGTTTATTATACAAATATAAGCTACTGTACTTCTACTGGTGCGTCTTTGTATACTGTTGCTATATTTAATATTTAAGTAGATTTTTACTTATTCTTCTAAATGTTCTATCATTGCAAGAAGGGTTGATTTTTCATTGAGTTTTGGATTTTCGATTACTATATGCAAAAGTGCATTAAGGGTTTTCCCTATCTGAACACCTGAAAGTCCATACTCTATCAAATCATTTCCTGTAATATCAAGGTCTTTTATAGAAATACAATCTCCTCTTGTTATTACATCCTCATACATTTGCTTTATTCTATCCAAATGCAATCTCTGCCCCTTTAGGCTTATGCCTACAATCTCCTCTTTAGTGCTAATTCTTGCCTCTTCATTGTCAAACATCAAAGGAAGCATATCTTTTCCATACTTATGAACTGCTTCTCTAACAGCAGGTTCATTTTCATCAATAGTATCCTTTGAATACTTAACAAGCTTTGTAACAGTGTCAATCGTATAATTATCTAGCTTTAACGCCTTAAGCTCTGCCTTTACTTTATCAGGCTCGCCCATGTTAAATACTGCCGAATATCTTTGAATAGTGTTATTCTTAGAATACTTAAGCATAGCAACGACATTTTTGGCGTACTTACCAGCTAAAAGTTCATCCATATATTGAAGATTTTCTTTTAATAGACCTGTTTTGTGATACTCCATAATATAGTTTGGATTATCAGATAAAATGGTTTTTAAAAACTCTACTTGAACTCTCTCCATGCTGACTTGCTTAATTGATGGAGCTAATTTAACTATCGCATTGTAAGTACTTTGTTCTATTTCAAAGCCTAATTGTGCAGAAAATCTTATCGCTCTCATCATTCTTAGCGCATCTTCTGAAAAACGTTCTACTGAGTCACCAACACATCTTATAACCTTGTTATTAAGGTCGCTAATTCCATTAAACTCATCAACAAACCCATGACTTTCATTATACGCCATAGCATTAATTGTAAAATCTCTGCGCTTCAAGTCATCAACGAGCTTGGCAGAAAACTCCACACTCTCTGGGTGTCTTCCGTCTTTGTACTCACCGTCTATTCTATAAGTTGTAACTTCATATCCAACATGGTTAATCATAACTGTGACCGTACCATGCTTAATACCTGTATCTATTGTCTTTTTAAAAAATGACTTCACTTGCTCTGGCCTTGCTGATGTTGTAATGTCCCAGTCATCAGGCTCTCTACCTAATATGCTATCTCTTACACAGCCACCAACTGCATATGCTTCAAAGCCATTTTCCTCGATGGTTCTTATAATCTTTTTAACATCTTCTGGAAGGTTAATATTAATACTTTCCATTCAGTCACTCCATTCTGTCATATATTAGTATGCCTTACCCCAGTAAACCATCTTCTTTGCTGGTTTTCCACAGCATACACATACATCTGATAAATTCTCTTGTACAAATGGCATACATCTTGAAGTAGCTGTTGTGTCCTCCTTTATCTTATCTTCACAAGCTTGTTCTCCACACCACATTGCCTTAACAAAGCCTGGCTTATTAGCAACTGTATCCTTAAATTCTTCATAATTAGTTGCAACATAAGTGTGACTATCTCTATGAGCTCTAGCTCTTTCAAGCATTTCAACCTGCATTGTATCAAGTACTTCTTTTACTTTAACTGCAAGTTCATCAATACTTACTGTAAGTTTTTCTCTTGTATCTCGTCTTACGATAACTGCCTGATTAGCCTCAATATCTCTAGGTCCCATCTCAACTCTTACAGGAATACCACGCATTTCTTGTTCTGAGAACTTCCAACCTGGGTTCTTGTCTGAGTCATCCACCTTAACACGAAGTCCTGCCACCTTAAGAGCTTCCTTTACTTCAAATGCCTTGTCAAGCACGCCCTCTTTCTTTTGCATAATAGGTATAATATCAACTTGAACTGGTGCAACTCTTGGTGGAAGCACAAGTCCTGAATTATCTCCATGTGTCATAATAACAGCTCCGATAAGTCTTGTTGTAGCACCCCATGATGTCTGATGAACATACTTTAACTTATTGTCCTTGTCTGTATACTGTATACCAAATGCCTTTGCAAAACCGTCACCAAAATTGTGACTTGTACCAGATTGAAGTGCCTTACCATCGTGCATAAGTGCTTCAATTGTATAAGTAGCTTCTGCACCTGCAAACTTTTCCTTATCTGTCTTACGACCCTTAATAACTGGAATTGCAAGTACTTCTTCACAAAAGTCTGCATATACATTAAGCATTTGCTGTGTTCTTGCTTCTGCTTCTTCGGCTGTTGCGTGTGCTGTGTGTCCTTCCTGCCATAAAAACTCTCTTGAACGAAGGAATGGTCTTGTTTCCTTTTCCCATCTTACAACTGAACACCACTGATTATATACCTTTGGTAAATCTCTATATGATTGAATTTCGTCTTTATAAAAATCACAGAAAAGTGTTTCTGATGTTGGTCTTACACACATTCTTTCTTGAAGCGGATTAAGTCCACCATGTGTTACCCATGCAACTTCTGGTGCAAATCCTTCAACATGGTCTTTTTCTCTCTCTAAAAGGCTCTCAGGTATAAACATAGGCATATATACATTTTCAACGCCTGTTTCCTTAAATCTTCTGTCAAGTTCGTTCTTGATATTTTCCCAAATAGCATATCCTGCCGGCTTAAATATCATACAACCCTTAACACTTGAATAAGACATAAGCTCTGCCTTTTTACATACATCTGTGTACCACTGTGCAAAATCAACATCCATAGATGTTATTGCTTCTACTAACTTTTTGTTCTCTGCCATTTTCTTTCTCCTTACTAACCGCTACTGCGCTCCACCAACCCAAACGGTGGTACAACCTAACTTAATCTCTTATTATTAAGCTAGGCAAATCTTTGATTTCATAGCCTTTTTTGTTAATCTAGCAGTCGCAATTATTACAACTGCTCATATTTTTTAATTTTATCACGTTCAATTACTGTTTTCAAGTAACCAATAAGGGCTTTTGCAATTACATACGACACAGGGCCTAATATAAAACCCATAATTCCATATAATAATATCCCAACAAATATTATCATAAGCATTGTAAATGGAGCTATCCCCATTTTATCTCCCATGCACTTAGACTCCATTATCTCTCTTACGAAGTACGTTATAATATATACTATAATAAGAATGGTGGCTGATTTTACATTTTTTAACAGCAAAAGTATAATCGCCCACGGAATAAGCACTGTCCCCGTTCCAAATATGGGAAGTGCGTCGATAAGTCCAATCAAGATACCGAGTATTACAGCATAAGAATTTTTTATTATCAAAAGCCCTATAATACAAATACTACTGTTAATTGCCATGATAATAAGCTGTATTCTAAAGTAGACATTTAACAAATTGCGAAGTGCTTTTGTGAGAACTTTCACTTCTTCTTTAAATACCGTTACTTGAGTCCACATTCTTATCTTATTTAGAACTCCTGAAAGGTATACAACCGACATAATACAAGCAATAATTGAGCCTATTATCGTAACTATTCCTACTATTACGGGAAAAGATACTTGTACAACTTTATTAGCTATACTAAGTCCTGTACTACTGTTAAACCCATCTGTTATACTTAAAAAGCACTTTTCCATCATATCCATACAACAGCCTTGTCTTAAACCTATCCAACCGTCTATATCAAGGCATATTCTTGCACAGTGCTGTTTTACTGATACTACATAAAAGTCATAATTTTTTATAAATAGCTTTAATTCATGTATCCACATATACAAAATATACACTATTATACCTAGAAGTATTATTGTTAAAAATATTATTATTATTGTAGAGGCAAGCCCTTTTTTATTCCATAAGTGTTTTGAAAGCTTATTTACCGGCTTTTCTATTGCAATTGCTATAATATAGGCAAGAAGAAATGGCCATACATAAAAAAATAAGTACTTAAATATTAAAAATATTAAGATAATAATAACGCCTGAACCGAAAAGTAACTTCAATCTGTCAACAAATGGTAACTCTACAGATATTTGTTTATTTTCTTTATTATGATTATTTCCTTTATTATCCATCGTTTTTTCCTGTTTTTTCTTTTAGTATTAACAGGAATTGTAAAAAATATTATATTTGTTTAAATGGATTGTCTATTTTGTATGTCTTTTCATTAACTGTAAGTGAATATGCACAAAGGGCTATTTGATTTCTTTTTACAAGACTTCTGCCATTGACAATTCTTCCAACACTTCCATACTTAGTATCACCTATTATTGGCATATTTCGTGCGGATAGTTGAACTCTTATCTGGTGGTGTCTACCTGTTATTAGATGTATTTTTAGTAATGAAATGTCTTCTCCATTGTCATCTTTTATTGTTTTTATAAGTTCATACTTTAATTTTGCAAGTTTGCCAGACTTATCCTCTTTTGTTGTAACTGATGAAGTGTTTGTCTGTGGGTCTTTTACTAAGTAGTCTTGTAGTTCACCTTTATTACTTTCGGGTGTTCCTTCAACAAGTGCTAAGTATTGTTTATTGAAGGTATGCGTCTGTAGTTGTTCGCTAAGTTTTGCGGCTGTTTTCTTATCTTTTGCAAATAGTACAAGTCCGCTTACTGGTCTATCTAGTCTATTGATTACTGCGGCATATGGTTCTTCTTTATTTTTTCTTCTATATGTCATTACTTCGCTTGTTAAGTCTTTGTCAAATGAGCGGTTGCTTTGTGTGAGCACACCTGCGGGTTTATTTACAATGAGCATATTTTTGTCTTCGTATATTATATCCATAAAATTTCCTTTACTTAATATTATTTTTTAACTTGTTACTTTATATATATTATCAATATTGCTTATGCCTTACAATGTTTAATGACCTTAATTTTTGTGTTTTTAGGTTTTGAAGATAGTAGGGGTATATAAGCAAACACACACCAGAAAAAGAACAATCAGCTATATTTGTATGCCATCATCGAACAAGTTTGTTCGCTGTTGTCACACAAATATAACTGACTGTTCTTTTTAATGGTGCATTTATTACTTATATACCCTTGCTATCTTACGGGAGTTTATTGGCATACAAATATAGGAAAAATTTTTTAGGGGTGGGTGGAGTTAGTTGGGGAAATTGCTCCATCTGCTTTTGTCTATGGTTTTGCTTGTTACGATACACTCTGGGTCGGGGGCTAGTATGTGTCTTACTACTTCAAAAACTTTTTTTGCGTCACACAATAGGCACTCGGCTTGTCCGAATTGTACTTTTTTTACTGCTTTGCAAGCTATAAATGCGTCGTTTAGCTTTACAAAGTCTTCTGAAATGTGTGGTTGGTCTTTGTTGTAGTGTTTTCTTACATAGACATTTTTATATATGCCATCTGGCATTGCTATTTTTAAGTTCATTGGTTTGTCGGATAGGCGGTTTGGAATGTTTAAGACTTCTTCTACACTGTGAATAAATGTATTTCTTTCATGCCCTACACCGACAAGGAGTATTTTACCACCACATTTTCTAAGGCGGTCGTAACAGCCATCGGGAGTACATGGTGTATTACAAAATTCTTCTCCTTTTAGGTAGTCGTTTGCATTTTTTCCTATACCTGCCATGCTGTGAGTTGGGTGGAGTGAACGAATTACACCTTCTCTTTTAAGAAACAAGTTAGTAAGAAGCCCTACACATGATGGAGTTTTATCTGGGTTGTAGATTGGGTTGTCTTGATTGACTGTTTTCCAAGTATGTGTTGGAAGTAATAAAAGACCGTCTTTGAAAAATTCTATCCAAGTATCAAGCACTGTATCTGCGCCACCTTCGACTTCACCGATTGATTTCATGGAAGAATGGATTAATATTGTTTCATCACCACAAAGCCCCATTGATGATAGTTGTTCTTTTAAATTGTTTTTTGTATACATACACTTTCCTTTCACTGACTAAGTTTTTCGTAACAACTAAAGTTTATTTGAAAATATATAAAATGCGCCACTTGTACTGCAAACACTATAAGAAATACTGATGAAGCTATGCACTCATAAATTGCTATATTTTCATAAAACATACCCGTTATTACAACGGGAACTGCAAATATTACACATAATGCAATACATATTATTATCTTAGAAGAAAATTTCTTCTTGTGTTGTTGCTTTAACTCTGATATATACTCATTTACTCCATTTTCAAATGTATATTTCACATTTTCATTTATTTTATAAAAATCATTTCTATTAATCTCTAATACTGCCTTTAAAGATAATATAATTGATAATGCAAGCATAAATATTATAAATATAACTCCTATGATATTAGAAAACTTATCTGATACAATATGTGTACTTTCTGACACTCCACTAAGTACTATTAAAACTGATGGAGAAATAATACAAAGCATTATGCTTAATGATATTTTAAGGGTACATTTTCTAAAACTTTCAATGTAAAATTTTAATTCTTTAAGTGTAATTGTTTTTGAGTCCATTTTAGTTACTATCCTTTCACAAAAAACTTAACACTTTTTGCTACAAACCCACCAATTCTTAGATAAGCCCTGAAAATACTGAAGCTGCGATTACTGTTAAAAGTCCCGCAACAGCTACAGAAAGACTGCTCATTGCCCCTTCTACTTCGCCCATTTCCATTGCTTTTGCTGTTCCTATGGCATGAGAACTTGTTCCAAGTGCCAAGCCCTTAGCTATAGGTTCTTTAATTTTAAATACCTTACAAACCACATCGCCAATTATATTTCCAAATACCCCTGTGATAATAATTACGGCAACTGTTATTGTTACATAACCGCCAAGTTCTTCCGATACCCCCATACCAATAGCTGTTGTTATTGATTTAGGAAGAAGTGTCACATACTCGGCATGACCAAGTCCCATAACTAGACACATTACAAAAATACAAAACATTGATGTAAGAACGCCCGTTACTATACCGCCAATTACTGCTTTCCATTGCTTTTTTAACAGTGTAACCTGCTCATAAAGTGGAATTGCAAGACATATTGTTGCTGGTGTAAGTAAATAACTTATGTACTTTGCGCCATCGTAATACACTTGATAGTCCATTTTTGTACATAACAACACTACAATTGTTATTATTATTGAGATAAGAAGTGGGTTAAATATTGGTAATTTGAACTTTTTCTTTAGCCACATACCTATATAATATGCTACAAGGCTTATAACCACTCCAAAAAATACTGATTGATTTAACATATTCATAATTTTGCCTCTTTGATACTGTATTATTTATTTTTATTTTTTGAGCTGTGACGTATTATAAATTGTGCTGATATACCTGTGACTGCCATAACTACTATTGTTGATACAAGTGTTATAATAATTACTGGTAGAAACATTGGCTGTAACACGCCCCATGAGTCAAGAAGCCCAACTGCTGCCGGAATAAACATAACGGGCATAATTTCTATCAAAAATTTTCCTGCTTCTCTTACTTGCTCAATTTTTATTACTCCTGTAAGCAAACCTACGAAAAGAATAATAAGTCCGTAAATACTTGCTGGTATTGGAAGTGGAATTATGTATTTTAATATTTCACCTATAAATGCAATAACAAGTATCACTAAAAATTGTTTAAGATACTTCATTTTCCTTAAGTCCTTTCTCAATGTCATTATATATGTCGTTATCATAGGTATTATAGACCTTTACTTTCATAAAGCATATATTAAATTTTACTAAAAATATATTAAACTTTTACCGTTGTTTATTTACATTTTCATATATTTTTGAATAGACGTTATATATTTCATACAAGTTTGCACTATTTATCCTTAGCTATATTTTAAAAAGACATGACTTAATATATTATTTTTGATATAATGATTTTAAAATCAATTATAAACTTATTGTAATGATAATAAATATATTAATATAAAACCTACTTAACAATATTAAATTGATAATTAAAATCTATATTAAAAAGATTGGAGATTTTTATGGATAATTATACAAACGACCCATTTTCAGATAATAATTCAAATGACAAAAATCAAAATAATAATGAGTCTTATAATAACAATTCCTATTATAATGACAATTCTAACAATAATAACGGTCAATATAATAATAGCAATCCATACAACAATAATGGGCAATATAATAATGGTAATCCGTACAACAATAATGGGCAATATAATAATGGCAACCCGTACAACAATAACGGTCAATATAATAATAGCAATCCGTACAATAATAATGGAGCTTATAATAATAACTCACAAAACAACCAAAACTCTTATAATAACGGCAATCCATACAATAATAACGGTTCTTATTATAATAATGGTCAAAACAATGGCAACCCATATAACAACCAGTATAATAACGGTAATCCGTACAACAATAACCCTTATAATAACCAATACAACAATAATGGCTACTATAATAACAATGGTAATGGCAATTATAATCAGCCTTATAACAATGGGTACAACAATGCACCGTCATTTAATAACTTTGGCTTGTGGTTGGGGCTTTCAATCGCTGAGATTGTTCTATTTAGCCGTTTAATAGGATTACCTGCGCTTATATTTGTAATACTTGCTAATAACAACTATAGAGTTGGTAATATTGAAGGCTTTCAATCTAAATTAAAATTAGCTCAAATATTTTTAATAATTGGGCTTATTATTGGAATTATATTAGATATTGGAATTTTTGTAGATAAGTTTTATTATTTTATGTAAAAATTTTAGGCTATTTCTTTTTTCTATATTAAGTTACGTCTTAAAATTATATATATAAGTCATTGAATTATCTAAACAATACATTAATTAAATAGTGGAGCTATCGTGATATTTTAAATACGATAGTCCCACTATTATTTATATAAACAACGTGCAAAAGTACTTTCTTGCACTAGACCTTAATGGCTGTCTTTATATTTTAAACTATTTTTTTCTTTCTCAAATACACCATATACAACAGACACAATACAAGCTGTAAAATAGACGACATCGGTGTTGCAAGACCTATATCAAATAATGTCGCATTACTTCTTAGACTCATCAAATATGAAACTGGCACTCTTACGCCAAATGCCCCTATAATTCCCTGCACCATACATAGCCTGCAAAAACAACGCCATAAGCACCGGCATTGCAAAAACTATTAACGATTTCATTATTTTTCCTTCTGTAAATGTTGTACTATTTTCCAATTTTAAATTTCCTTTCTAAGTGTATTTTTATTTTATATTTTCAACATTTTCAGTAATCCATCACAAGTCTTAATGCTTAAAAACAAAAAAGACCAGATAAGCAACAGGCATTTCAGCCTGTCATCTTATCCAGTCTTTGCTTCTCGAACATTAACCCTCCGATGAATGTTCCACATTATAATATATAAAAATGCTTATGTCAAGAAACTATTTTTGTGGAAGTACCACCTTAAAGGTACTCCCAACGCCCTCCTCACTTTCAACACTCACTTCGCCACCATGCGCTAACACAATGGCTTTTACAATTGCAAGTCCTATTCCCGCTCCGCCTGTTGTTCTATTTCTGGACTTGTCTGTTCTATAAAATCGCTCAAATATAAACGGCAAGTCGCTTTCATTTATTCCAATTCCATTGTCCTTAACGGATATTGCCACAAAGTCTTTGTTATCCACCACATCAACATTAATACAACCGCCATTTTGCGTATACTTTATTGCATTAGATATAAGATTAGCCATCACTTGATAAAGTCTGTTTCTATCTGCCATTAGACTCACATGGTCTGCATTTACTGTACATGAGATTTGTTTACTTTCTAACTTTGCTTTAAAAGCTTGTATTACACTTTCGCAAAGCTCTTTTACATCAACACTTGTTCTTTCAAGCACTAGCTTTTCATTTTCAATCTGCCTTAACTTTTCAAGGTCACTTATGATATCTGTAATTCGCAGTAACTCATTGTAACAGCTTTCAAGCCTTGCATTATCTGGCTCTAGCGCACCTTCAACCATAGCTTCTATATTAGCTGACACATTTGCTACGGGTGTCCTAAGCTCGTGTGCTACATCTGATGTAAGACGTTTTCTTATATTTTCCTGCTCATTTAACATATATGACATGTGATTAACGGCTTGTACAAGCTGTGCTATTTCCGTTGTATCCTCATTTGTATCTATCTTTTTATTATAGTTACCATTAGAAATCTCTTTTGTAATATTAGTTACACTTACAACGGGGACTGATATTTTTTTTGCAAATATTATTCCTGCAAATACTGCACCTATAACCGCAATCACACCTACAACGGCAATTATTGCATTTAACACCTTAAGAAAATGAAAGTCATTGTCATTAAAATAGTATGGGCCATAATAACTCACATCAAGATATCCTACAAGCTCTCCATTTTGCCACAATTCATAGTTATGTGTAGAAAATTCACCATCTAAACTAGGTCGGCTTTCTTTCATACGACTGCTTATATTTTGCATTGTCTTATGACAAAGTGTCATGTCATGGTTACTTGCGTCCCAAATAATCTCTTTATTATTATCATAAAGCTTTATAATATAGCCATTATTTAACGCATACATTCCAAAGCCATGAATATAGTCAATATTCCATTCCTTTGTTTCACTGTTATATTGTGGCTCAATTGATAACGGCATTTCATCGGAAAAGCTTTTTTGTTTTTCTGCTACATACTCCTCAAACTGCTTATTTATCAATATATTTGCACTAAGTGTTATTAAAATCACCGTAACAAATGCAATAAATGCAAAGCCTACTGACAATTTTGTACTTAATTTACTCTTAAATTTACTTTTTAATGTATTCATTGTTTGCTATCACCAAACCTATACCCCATTCCATGTATTGTGCATATATACTTTGGTTTTTTAGGGTCATCTTCTATCTTTTTTCTAAGGTTCTTAATATGTGTGTCTATTACCCTATCATATCCGTCAAAATCAATATCAAACACCTGTTCAATCAGCTCATCTCTTGTGAATACTTTGTTAGGATATTTTGAAAATAGTGATAAAAGCTTCCACTCTATAGGCGTAAGTGATATTTCTTGCCCTGCCTTTTTTACCTTGACAAGCTCATAGTCAATAACAAGGTCGGAATTATTCCAAGCCTGCACATTAGCTAACTGTCCTAAGTCCTTTAAAGAACGCCTTGACACCGCTTGTATTCTTGCGTAGAGATTTTTAAGGCTAAATGGTTTCGTTATATAATCGTCTGCGCCAATACTCAAGCCATTAATCATATCCTCCTCCATCGTCTTTGCCGTAAGCATAATTATAGGCACTCTTGACTGACTACGCACTATACTGCAAATCTCCTCCCCCGACATATCAGGAAGCATAAGGTCTAATATTATAAATGAAATCTCTTGCTCTTTTAATATCCTAAGTCCATCATTTCCCGTATTCGCCGTAAAAACATTAAACCCATGTTTTTTCAAATACGAACTTATAGCTTCACAAATCATCAATTCATCATCAATCACAAGTATATTCTCCACCACAACCTACTCCATTCCAACTCAACTCACTTTAACTTAATTAAATTTCTGTCATTACAGTCATAACCTGCCTGCTACCAACAATCCCTTTAACTCACTTCATCTTAATTATATATTTATGGGCTTTTCTAGCTGTCGAACTCCCGTTAATTAAGTTTTTGCATTATAGAAACTTTTGATAAGATATAAATAGTATATAAACTAAATGAACCATTAAAAGAACCGACAGTAATATTTGTGTGACAACAGCGAACAATCTTGTTCGATGATGGCATACAAATATTACTGGTTGTACTTTTACTGGTGTGTGTGTTTATATACTATTTATATCTCTTAACCAACACAATGCAAAAACTTAATTTTCTCTCTCATCTTAATACTTTGTCTTCCAATTTGCAAAAATTTTCTCTGACTTTTGTAGGAAATCATAGCCAATTTCAATAGTATCTTCTGTGAATGTCTTATCTTCTTCAAATATTGGTGATGGATTACAACCACCCGACTGCACTTCTATCTGATTAACCGTAAAACGATTGCCACAATTTTGACAAACTAATTGATTTCCCTTCTGCACATAATCCCCCCTACCAGAGCTGTAACAAACTTGACATGTGTTAAATGCTGTTCTTATCTTTCCTGTTTCGTCTTTTATGGCAATAACTTCCATTCGTGTACCGTCAACTTCTATAGGATAAAATGTCGCTGTTGACGAAACTTCATTTACCGGAATAACAAGGCTTTCCCCTGCCGAAATAGTTTGAACATTACTATCACCTTGAGAAGCTGTGCTATTTTGACTTGTAGTAGTTGAACCGTTCACCTGTGTAGTAACATTATCACTATCATTTGACGAATTACCTTTCTTTTGCACCACAAATACTACTGCCACAGCTACACAAAGTAACGCAGCAATTATAATTATAAAACTATTGCTCTTTTTATTTTGTTGCTTAACTTTTCCTTGATGATTACTATTCTTACTCATTAACCTATCCACCTTATTACAAAGATTCAAATAAATATCCACAACTTATAAGTTCATAAATCGTTATTATTTTCTAGTTGACATTAATTTTTCCTGTTATCATTCCCATCCAGCATGAATACTGTATACTTCCTGTTTCTTTTGGAATAAATTCAATCACATTTTCACCTTTCTTAAATTCATACTCAATGTTATATTCCTTTAAAAGCATTTTATAATTGCAACCGTTAATCGTACCATCATAAGCATTGATTATCCATTTTACGGGAACGCCTTTTTTTACAGTAATGTCGGGATATTTTCCAGACAACAGGTTAGTAGTTACAACTTGAACTCCGTCAATAATCTCAGCCTTTACATCACTATTTGAGCTATTGCTATCCGAATAAATTCCCATACAATGAAATAAGTGTATACATATATATATTGAAACTGCTAATATAACAGCACTATTTTTCAACTTCACACGACTATGCGTCTTGTTGTATACAATATCCATAATGACACCAGCCACACTAAGCAACACAATAACGACCATCAAACTATCAGAAAAAAATAATCCCGAAAGACTTCCGCCTTGTGATATCATGGCATAACCAAAAATAACGACAAGTACTGCACCAACTTGTGTTACAGCTTTGAAAAATTTTTTTCCAAGAAATGTTACTATCATGCCAAATGTAAGCATTAACGGCACTGTTCCAAGACTAAACATAAACATAGATAATGCTCCGGAAAATGGATTAGCTGACGCTAGTGCAACGAATTGAACGGATTGGAGTGGTCCACAGGGCATTAATCCATTTAAAAGCCCGATTAAAAATGGAGTTTTATTTTTTAACTTTATTTTATTAATCTTAGTTGCAAATATTTTAGGAAAATGTATTGATATTTTCCTAAGCCACGGAAATATCTGAAGCATATTTATCCCCATGATTACCATAAATACGCCTGCTAATATTTTTAATACGCCTTGAAATATAAACGATACGCCAGAATAACTGCTCTGACCGATAATCATTCCAAAAGTTCCAAGAATTGCGCCAATTGCCGTATAGGATACAACTCGACCACAATTATACATAATTGTAGGATATAACTTCTTTTTGCCTTTAGTTTTTTTATCACTTGATAATTTAGTATGTGATATACTTTGCGAAAGATTAATACCACCACACATTACAATACAATGCACCGAGGTTGCAAGACCTATCACAAACATCATTCCATACCCGGCTTGTGTGTCAGCAAGCTTTGAGGGAACTAATACATTTAAAAGACCTAACATTTCAAGAAGCATATAGGAAGCCGCTATTACTATAAGTATTCCAATAACCCTTACTATATCAACTGTACGCTTACTTCTTACTACTTCATAACCTAGTTTATGAATTATATTTGCTATTTCCTTTATTGCAATAAGCTCACTGTCAAATGTTACTATAGCTTTTGATGTGCTATAACTTACATCAGCTTCAATAACACCATCCGTATTTTCTAAGCTCTGCCGAATTTTATTTTCACAATTAATACAAGTCATACCACCAATCATAAAAACCACATTTTGCAAATTTGTAAAATTATCACAACTGTCGCTATGTTCTTGTGCAAGTGAAAGCTTTGGCTCATCGTTCTTATTTATTGCAATATGCTTTTTTTGAATACTCATAACACACTCCATTCTTGTCAAAGTATTTTTTAATCAAGCAGCTATTCGCCTTGATAATGTCAATATATCAGCAATATTTGTGATTTTTATGTGGTTTTACTATTTTCAGACAAAAAAACAAAGACCATACATCTTACAACGTATAGTCTTTGTCTTATATGAGTAGTCTTACAGCCTTTTTTAATGGCAAATATGCCTACAATATATTATACATAATATACTAATAGTATATTATTTCTTATAGTCAAATTCCGGAATGTTATTCCATCTGTTACGGAAGTAGTGAGCTACCATCTTAGGCTTTCTATCTCTTGTGAATAAGCCTTTCTTGTTGCCTTGAACTCTAAGTAAGCTCTGGCTTGTAGCAAAGTCTGCGAAGTTCCATGCCTGCTCGCCTACAACAAAATCAAATTCATCAAATACTTTGTTGTTCATTTCATAATATTCAACTTGATATTCTTCTGTATACATAACAGATGTTGTATCATGGAAGCCACTAACTGTGTCTGCACCATATTCTGTAAACATAACTGGCTTGCCAAGAGTTCCCCACTTTTCAAGTTCTGCACGAAGTGCCTGTTCTGACTTATCAAGGTCTGGGCCACCAAAGTACCAACCATAATAACGGTTAAGACAGATAACATCACTTAACTTTGATGAACAATCTGTTTCAGGGCTTGTTCCTGCCTGAACACTTACTAATGTACATGGACGGTTCTGTGGGTCAAGCTCTCTTGCAAGGTCGTATAATGGCTTGAAGTAATCGTAAGCACCCTCACCTGATGAGTCTGGCTCGTTTGCAATACTCCACATAACAACACAAGCATGGTTCTTATCTCTTGAAATCAAATCACGAATAACATCTTTATGATGGTCTTGTGTCTGAACGCCATGTTCCTTATCAAATGTACCAACCTTCTGACCGTTAAAGTTAGCACCACCACCGAATGTAAGATTTACACCAACTGCTGTTGTTTCATCAATAACAACGATACCTTCTTCATCACAAAGTCTCATCATTTCTTCACTATATGGATAATGACTTGTTCTAAAGCTGTTAGCATGTTGCCACTTCATAATAGAAATATCCTTTGTATTCATTGGAAGATTAATTCCACGACCGTTAGGGAATGTATCTTCATGCTTTCCATAACCCTTAAAGTAGAATGGTTTTTCATTGATTAAGAACTTAACACCATCTACTCTTACACTTCTTACACCATAAGGAAGTGTGTATACATCTTCTCCTGCTATAACCTTTATCTGATAAAGATAAGCATTTAATGGCTGCCATAACTTAACATCATCAATTTTAATTTTTCCTGTAACGCCTTCACTTTCTACAATCTTATTACCCTCTGCGTCAAATACTTCAACTTTACAAGCTGTATTGTCTTTAGCTTCTCCTAAAATATCAACACTGTAATCAAGTACTGCTGATGTTGCACTAAAATCAATATCAGATACTACTGTAATATCATCAATATATGTCTTTGGTGTTGTATATATCTTAACTGGTCTTGTAATTCCACAGTAGTTAAAGAAGTCAAAGTTAGGGTTATTCTGTGGCTTATCAGAACCACCTTCTCCCATACCTCCCATCATACCACTCATCATGTTAGCCTTGCCACCAACCGGAAGTGTAGTATAATCAATAACATTATTTACTGCGATTGTAAGAAGATTGTCGCCATCTTCCAATACATCATTTAATTCAACTTCAAATGGAAGGAAACCACCCTTGTGTTCACAAATTAACTTTCCATTGAGATAAATCTTTGCGTAATGTGTTACTGCTGCACAACGAAGTACTATTCTTTGACACTTTACATATGAAGGTATTGATACATTTCTTTGATAAAATACCCAACCATAGTGGTCTCTAAAGTCTGCACCTTCCTTTAAATCATTGTAAGAAGCTGGAACTGGCATTGTATCTGCATCTTCTAATGGACGCTCATACCATTTTTCATCAAAACCTTTTCCATTATCTAACTTAAAATCCCATACTCCACTTAAATCGCTTAATAATCTTGACTGTGTTAAAATTGGATATAACATATTAACTCCTCCTACTGAAAAATAAAATTTATTTCTAAATATAACTAATTATCACTTTGATATGGTAAAATTGTTGATACCAAAGTGGGGGCTTTGATATCAACAACTGTCTTGTAACATTTATTTTTAACTTATTAACTTTTAACTTTTTGATTATAGCTACTTTTAAAACTTAATTTAAAAGTAGCTATATATTATATATATTAGGATTTGCAATAAATTTAACAAACATATTTTAAATTTACTTCTGTGAAGCTCTCATTTCACGAAGCTTATCTGCATTTTCCTGTACTTTCTTTTTATTTAATGGATAAAGGAATAATAATGCAAGTACAAGTAATGTCATACCAATTGCTGGTACAATACAAGTAATATTGTAAATTCCATTTACAACTACTTCATCATAAGCTGTTGCTGTTGTATATCCTACGATTGAAAGAAGTACACCTGCAATACCTGATGAACAAGCTTGTCCAAGCTTTCTTGCAAATGAATAAACTGAGTAAATTGTTCCGTCTGAACGTACACCTGTTCTAACTTCGTCATCATCAATTACGTCTGTAATCATAGCCCAAATAACAAGGTTAAACATTCCGATACCAAGAGTACCAATCATTACTATACCAATCCATACCCATACATTGTGTGTATGAAGAATAAATAATATGATATATGATGCTGCACTCATACAAGCACCTATTACAGCTAATTCCTTCTTACCTACTTTTGAAGAAAGCTTAACTATAAATGTTGATAAAACAAGAGTTGCTACACTTCCAAGTAAAGTTGCTGTTGACATAGCTGCTATATTTCCAAAATAGTTTGGATAAAGATATGCGTTCATGTTACTTACTGATAACTGTGAAAGTAATAATAACAATGCACATACAATAATACCGATTAATGCTCTATTACTAATAAGCTGCTTGAAAAGTCCACCAAGTGAGAACTTCTGAGTATTCTGCTGAACCTTTACTCTTTCTGTTGTCATTGAATAGCAAAGCATATAACATACTACAGCACAGATTGAACAAACTAATGCACCTACCATCATCTTTTCGCCTGATAATACTGACTTACCTGACTCATCTGTATAATATACTAAAAGTGGTAATACAACACCAATTACTGTCTGAGCAAGTGTTGCACCAATTGTTCTCCAATTTGAAAGTGCTGTTCTATCTTCTGGCTTATCTGAGATAGCTGAAGCCATTGAACCGTAAGGAATATTTACACCTGTGTAACAAATACTACCCCAAAGGAGGTATGTAAAGAACATCCAAAAGATTTTAAAGCCCATTGGCATATTCTGAAACCAAGTTGCATACATCAAAAATGAAGCTAATGCAACAGGACCACACATACGTCTAAGCCAAGGTGCAAACTTACCTTTTGCTCCTGGTTTACTTCTATCTACAATCTGTCCCATTGTAACGTCTGTAAACGCATCTACAAATCTTGCTACCATCATCATCATACCAACTAAAGCTGCTGACACACCCATAACATCAGTATAAAACTTAAGTAAGAACATTGATGAAAGTATAAATGTGAAATCGTTACCAAAATCACCAAACATGTAGCCTAACTTATCTTTTAGGCCGAAAGGCTTTACCTTTCCATTATTTTCTGCCATAATCCTACTCCCTTCCTGTGCATTTACTGCACATAACAAGTTTGTGCTATTTGCACAAATGTTATTTGTGAAAAATTAAATTTTATCACTTTTTGTACACGTTCTATTTGAAAGTGTTGCTGTTTTCTATGGTTTTATAATAACTGTTTTATTAACTTTATGTTATTACTAATTTTTGTATTTATAGTAAAATTTTTAGTCGTCTGATTTTTATGGTAAATATTTTACTATAAAAGAACAGAATTATACTAACATGCTAGTTTTGTGCTATTAACATGTTAGTTTTTATTATATAACATGTCAGTGTGTAACATCTTTGTTTTACTTTTCTTGTAAATAATTCCCATAAATTCTTAATTTTAATCAATTTTGAGTTTTTTCATAAATTGTAAATTAAAAACTTTTAAATTGTTACACAACACTTTATTCTTTGGTGAGAATTTTAATAATTAACATGTTAGTGTTTATTGGCATTTTATAAAATATTTTGTTATAATATATATATTTAACACACACTAGCAACAAATATATAAATATAATTAACTATGAAAAACACACTATGCCAATTTTTCATAGTTTATGCAGCAGTCATCAAGTTGTTTTGCAAACGCAGACTTTGGCTAGTTGTTTGCATAAATAAAATAGAAATGGGGATTTTTATTATGGATTATGATATATATGTAGATTATACGAGAGAATTATTATCTCAAATGAAAATTAACAGCTATGTTATGGAAGCTCCTTATGAATGGAATGACGAGTATGATGGTAATCTTCGTAAAATGATATGGAATGATACAACATTTGAAGAAAAAAAGTCAGATTTTAATAAACTTTTAAATACTTATAATATAGATAAAACTATATTTTTAATACATGATAACTTTGCTTGTGAATATATTTATCTAAAACTGCCTAATTCTGATAAAATGTTTTCAGCAGGGCCATTTTCTTTTGAAAAATTCACAAACAGTCGTATATTAGAGCTTTGTTCCATCAATAAAATACCGGCTCAACTCCATGAATTTATGCAGTTGTACTATTCTGCGCTTCCTACTTTTACTGATGAACGCTTTATTATTGGAATTATCAATTGTATGTGTAATAAATTCTGGGATAACTTTTCATTAGAAAAAAAGAAGATTATTGACAAAGATTTTTCTGAAATTGTATACAAAGAAGAAGCTCCAGAACCCACTCGACAAGCAATAGAAGCTTTAGAGGCTCGTTACAATGCCGAAGCACTTCTTATGGAGCATATAGCACATGGCGACTATAAAGCAATTGAAAATCAAGCTCACATCAATGCTTCAGATATAAAGCCTAGATTTGCTGACTCCATTAGAGATAGAAAAAACTTGCTTATTATACTTAATACACTCTGTCGTAAAGCGGCTCAGATGGCTTATGTTCACCCAGTACACCTTGATGAAATATCAAGAAAATTTGCAATTAAAATTGAAAACTGCACTACTATAGCTCAATTAAATACACTTGAAAATGATATGACACGTAAATACTGCCTTCTTGTGCAATCTTATTCACTAAGGACATATAGTAAGCCTATTCAAAATATTATTAATTATATTTCATTTAATTTAACGGCTGATTTGAGTCTTAATGCAATAGCAATAGAATTTTCATTAAATGACAGTTATCTTTCTACACTTTTTAAGAAAGAAACAGGTGTTACACTTACCAATTATGTCAACAACAAGCGAATTGAACACGCCATTTATCTACTTAATACAACGAAACTACCAATTCAAGATATCGCAGCTTCGTGTGGTATTAACGATGTTAATTACTTTACAAAGTTATTTAAGAAGTTAAAAGGCATGACACCTACACAGTATAGGGAGATGGTGCATTAAATTAAAAATCTTGTACAAGCGCAGATTTTGGCTCATTATTTGCATAAAAGTGGCTGTCGCACTAATGAAAACTTACTTTTCTTAATGCCACAGCCTTTTTTACAATTACTTACTGTCTATATCTGGTCTTTTCTGTTCATCAACACATTTTCTTTCTTCTGACATCAAGTCATCTGAAAACATTTTTGTTACTTCTATAAAAGAACTCCATTTTGACGTGTTTTCTTGATTTTCTTCATATTTTAAGATTTTTTGATACTTATATTACACCTTAAATCTGTAACCAACACCCCAAATTGTTTCTATATACTGTGGCTTTGATGTGTCAAATTCTATCTTTTCACGAATTTTCTTAATATGAACTGTAACTGTTGCTATATCTCCTATTGAATCCATATCCCAAATTTCTTTGAATAACTCGTCTTTTGTGAATACATGATTAGGATTTTGTGCAAGGAATGTAAGTAAGTCAAACTCCTTAGTTGTAAATATCTTTTCTTCTCCATTTACAAAAACTCGTCTTGCAGTTTTATCAATCTTAATTCCTCTGATTTCAATTACGTCATTTTCTTCCTTTGCGCTGCTTACAAGTCTTTCATATCTTGCAAGGTGCGCCTTAACTCTTGCCACAAGCTCACTTGGACTAAATGGCTTAGTCATATAATCATCAGCACCAACACCCAAACCTCTTATTTTATCAATATCTTCTTTCTTAGCAGATACCATAATAATAGGTGTGTTTTTATGTTCTCTTACCTGCTTACATATCTCATATCCATCAATACCCGGAAGCATAACATCAAGTATCATAATGTCATAATCATCTGCAAGAGCTGTAGCAAGTCCACTCTCACCATCTGACTTAATCGTTACATCAAATCCACTTAACTCAAGATAATCTTTTTCAATTTCTGCAATTGCTTCCTCATCTTCTACTATCAATACTTTACTCATATAGCATATCCTTCCTAATACTTATTTTTTAATTATATATCTAACATACAATTAACTTTATTACAATGTTAAATTTTGCAAACTCTTTAACATTAACCAATGTTTAGCTTAATTATAGTTAGTCTTATCAAACTTTGTAAATCCACATATTTAGTAGTCTTTAACTTACTTAAATATCTTATTAACTATATTGTTATTCTTGCTTTCAAGACAATAACTTGCGTCATCTTTATATTTCTTAAGGTCTATGTGCATTGTAGTACCTTCACCCTCAACGCTTTCTGCCCATATCTTGCCCTTGTGGTCATCTATAATCTTTTTAACAATCGCAAGTCCAATTCCACTACCGCCTTTTTTGCTATTTCTTGATGAGTCTGTTCTGTAAAATCTTTCAAATATATGTGGCAACTCATTAATACCTATGCCCTTACCATTATCTCTAATAATAATATGTGCATAATCGCCCTCGTCATATATATCAAAATCAATAATTCCAGCTCTGCCGTCCATAAGATACTTTGCTGAATTACTTACAATGTTATTAATAACTCGCTTTAACTGCTCTGCGTCTGCTACTATATACATATCCGATGGCGCATGGTAATTATAATTAAGTGTAATTCCCTGTGCGTCTAAGTCCATGTGTATTTCTTCACAACAGTCATCAAAATACGCCTTTGCATTAATCTTGTTAAATGAATATGGTACTCTATTAGTATCTAGCTTTGAGTAAATAGTAAGCTCATCTATAAGTTTATCCATATCATTTACTTTATTGGCAATTGTTCTAAGATACTTCTCCTGCTTTTCTGGAGTGTCTGCTATTCCATCAAGAATACCTTCAACATATCCTTTAATAGCTGTAAGTGGTGTCTTTAAATCGTGTGAAATATTTCTTATAAGCTCCTTTTCTTCCTTATCCGACTTAATCTTATCTTCAGAAGATTGCTTTAATATAACTCGCATTTCTTCAAAGTCACGACATACATCTCCGATTTCATCATTGGAAACCTTTGGCATTTTAAAGTCAAAATTACCATTCTTAATATTTTTTGTAGCAAGTTTTAGCTTATCTACTGGCTTTAAAATCGAACCATATATCCAAAATATAAGAATAATACCTGTAATAATAAGAATACATACAATTGCAATTATTCCCTGAATAATAAAATGCTTAATCTGTGGTATCATTTGGTTAAGAGCTGTAATTATAAATACACTATATTCATCATCATTATTAGAAAAATCTAATTGCTTAATAAGCATTTGATAATCTCCACCCTTATACATTCCAAGATGCAAATTGTTATCCGTATCATTGCCACCATCTACATCATCATTATTAAAATATGGTATCATTTCACTTATTTCTTCACTACTCCATTTATCCGATGTGTAAGTCAAATCTCCATTCTTTGTTACTACAATAGAAGAAAGCTTTTTATCAAGGCGGCTTGATAAATCTTGAAGATATTGTTCATCATCAAACTTTTCAGGATTGCTTTTTGCAACCTCTCCAACATTTTCATATATTCTTTCATTTATTTGTCCCATAATAGCCGTTGAAGAGTAAAACCCTGTAAGAAATGTATCACATTCTACACCATAAGCATCATTAATACTCTTTGTCTGTACTTGAAATATTCCGCTTACAACCGCAACACATAATATTATAGGCAGAATAACCATAATACAAAACGACACTATTAATTTACTTCTAACTTTCATAAAATAAAATCCTTTCGCCTGCCAAAATTGCAAACCGTCAATAAGTCATCTTTAATATTAAACCAACTTTATCAACAACTATGACTTAATATGTTATTATGATAGCACAATTTAACAATATTTTCTCAAAATATTAAATAAATTTTATAAAATTCCTGTAAATACAGATTATTTATTTTTTATATCCCACACTACTCCCCATTATTTTTTATGCCCTAACACAAACCTACACTTTTGATGAAGGGAGGATAAAAACGTTCCGTAAGATATCATTAGTATATAAATAATAAATGCACCATTATAAAGAACAGCCAGTCATATTTGTATGACTATAGCGAACAAACCTGTTCGATAAAGGCATACAAATATGACTGGCTGTACTTTTACTGGTGTGTGTTTATTTATATACTACTGATATCTCCACACCCTAAATTCACAAAAAATAATTACCCAATCTTCAACTTGAATTTCTGCGCTTCTCTTTCTGAGTCAACTCTTTCCATTACTGCCCCAAGCTTTCTCATTTTACCTTCAAAGTCCTCATAACCCCTTTGAACATAAGCAATATCATCAATTTCAGAAATTCCTTCTGCTGCAAGTGCCGCTATTACAAGTGCCGCTCCTGCTCTTAAGTCTGGCGCTGAAAGCTGTGTTCCTGTGAACTTTTCAACACCTTCTATATATGCTGTGTTTCCTTCAACTTTAATCTTACTTCCCATTCGATTAAGCTCATCAACATACTTAAAACGGTTCTCAAATATACTCTCTGTAACCATGCTTGTCCCTTTAGCAAGTGCAAGTGCTACAGATACTTGTGGCTGCATATCAGTTGGGAAGCCTGGATAAGGCAATGTCTTAACATTAGTACATTTAAGTTCATCACAACCAATAACTCGTACACTGTCATCACCTTCAACAATTGTACAACCCATTTCCATAAGCTTTGCTGAAATTGACTCAAGATGTTTTGGAATAACATCTCTTACTGTAACATCACCCTTTGTTGCTGCTGCCGCAAACATAAATGTTCCAGCTTCAATCTGGTCTGGAATAATAGAATAAGTTGTGCCATGAAGACGGCTAACACCTTTAATTCTTATTACATCAGTTCCAGCTCCCTTAATATTAGCACCCATAGCATTAAGGAAATTAGCCACATCTACGATATGAGGTTCTTTTGCAGCATTTTCCATAATTGTATCGCCTTCCGCCATACAAGCAGCCATCATAATATTAATTGTTGCACCAACTGATACTACGTCAAAATATATGTGATTACCAATTAATCTTTCTGCACTTGTGTTAATCTTGCCATGTGATATTTCAACTTCTGCACCAAGTGCCTTAAAGCCCTTAATATGCTGGTCGATAGGTCTGCTTCCTATATTACAACCACCCGGAAGTGCTACTTGTGACTTCTTATACTTTCCAAGAAGCGCACCAAGAAGATAATATGAAGCTCTAATCTTCTTAATATACTCATAATCAACATTGATATCGTTGATATCCGCACCATTTATCTGTACACTATTATTGTATACATACTTAACCTTTGCACCTATTCCCTCAATAGCCTGTAATAGCACTCTTGTGTCTCTTACATTAGGTACGTTTTCTATTGTTACAGTTTCATCTGTCATAATTGCGGCTGCTAGAATACCTAACGCAGCATTCTTTGCACCACCTATAGAAACCTCTCCTACTAGGGGATTTCCTCCTTTAATAATATACTGTTCCATCTTTGCACCTCTACTAAAATTAGTTAGTTAGATATTTACAATCCCTTTTATATTATCCAAGTCCGTCTACAGTATTATTGTTCTATAAACGATTGTATATTGTATGCTCTATTAATGATTATTCTAATATTTAAAAAAATTATACAAAACAACCATACTTACTAATATATCTTAAAAATTAGTAAAATTCAATACATTCTGTAAGATTATAACACACAACTTTAATTTGTAAAGCAAAAAACTTTAAAATTAACAATGCTGTAACATAAATTTTACTCTTAAAAAACAACTTCCACTGACTAATCTCCACATCAAGCTGTGGGAGTTTTCGCCACTTATTTATAACTAAAATTAAGCCGCTATAATATTAACTTATAACGGCTATAATTCTATGCTTATATTTTATTATAAAAATTTTTAATTCTTATTAACGTAATCTAATGGATTAACTGCTCCATTATTTACCCAGATTTCAAAATGAAGATGTGGGCCTGTGCTATTACCAGTGTTGCCACTTAATGCGATAGCTTGTCCTTGTGAAACTCTCTGTCCCACAGTAACATTTATCTCACTAAGATGACCGTAACGTGTCATTGTACCATTATCATGTGCAATATCAACACAGTAACCATAACCGCCATACCAACCAGCTCTTGTTACAGTTCCTTCTGCTGCCGCATTAACAACTGTACCTTGATTAACTGCCCAGTCAACACCTTTATGGAACTCTCCATCTCTGTCACCATAATAAGATGATAAACTGCCACTAACTATAGGTCTTATATACTCAGGCTGTGTAAGTGTTCCAACTGCTATTACTGTTGGCTGTGCTGGTGTTATAATTACTTCATTAGTATATTCAACATTAGTTTCAACTCCATCAACATAAGTAACTTCTGCTGTTACCTTACGTCTTCCTGTTGTTCCTTCTGTAACTACTGTATTAACACCTTTATAGTTATTATTATCATCAACATATTCTACATCTGCTGAATAATCTTCTTCATAAGTTGTTGTCTTGACTGTAACTACATTAATAACTGACTCTAATGTATTAACAGCTATAACATCCCCCGGAACAATAATAGAATTCTCGTCAAGCTCAACATTAAGTTCTAATATCTTTTCAACTGTTGTTCCATTGAGCTGTGCAATCTTAGTAAGAGTATCACCTTTTTGTACTACATAACCTGTTGTCTGCTCATTTTTAGCTGTAATTATATTGTAAGCATCATTTACATTTATAATCTTAGCTGTACTTTTTTGTACTTCGCTTACTTGTACATCTTCTTTAAATGAAATATCAGTAATTCCATCTGTAGTAACACTTCCATCTTTTGTAGTAGTTATAGTTCCACCATTCATAGCAGCAGCAACTATATCCCTATTAGTATCCTTAATTTCAGACTTTACAACATCTACGCCAAATGAGTTATCTGTAGAACCATTGTCAAGTAAACTTACTTGGAACTGATTATTAGTATCTTGTGATGATGCTACTCTATCTAATAATTCGACAACTTCCTCTTTACTTGCTAAAGTTACTGTAAAATCGTCTATTCTTACTGTATAAGCCACCTGATTATTCATATCTACCATACTTGAAAACAAGTTAGAATACACAGCTTGAGATAACCCATCAACTGACATTCTATCTGCAGCAATTCTTTCTTCACTCTTATATTCAACATCAGGGTCTAAGTATACAACATTAGAATAATCATTACTAAAACGCAATCTTGCTTCTGTAACTGCCTGTTGTGCTTCTTCTTGTGTATTAACAGCACCAACTTCTTCACCATTAACAGTTACGCTTACATAACCAACGTCATTTTTAAGTATTTTCTTTTCTACAAATGGAATTGCTACTACACAAGCCATACAAGCGGCTGACATTGCGCTTACAAGTGTCAACTTCATTCGTTTTCCATACTTTGTTAAATGAGCCATATTTCCTCCATCAAAATTATCGAATTCATCTTTCAAAATCAAATGTTACTATACCACCCTCATGTTTAATTATTCTGTAACATTTTTGTAACAAACTTATGATACCACTTTGAGCCAATTTTGTAAAGTGTACTACATGAAAAAAGTACCAATTTTATAGTATTAAAAGTGATTTTTTATATAAAGTTTATATTTTTCTTGATGTAAAATACACAAAGCTATCTATTTTATCAAGTATATCTTCAAATACACTTCTTGGGGCTTCTTCTATATAACGTGTAAGAATTTCATTTTCATTGTGTTTAAAACGACCGTAAAATATATCGTACAAGTTATGTCCCCTTACATATATACGGATATTTTCTATATTATCTATTATATCCTGCCTTGTTTCTATCTTAATATGTGTCTTTGCAAGCATATTTTTAACACTTGTAAGTCTGTATAAATATTCTTGATACTTTTGCCATAAAATGTTATAAAACTCATCTTCACTTTTTACAACGCCAATTTTTGCCATCACATCAGGGAATAAAAAATAATTTTCAAAGGAATAATACTTAAGTATAAGTACATTTTTTCTCGTAACTCTTGGTAAATTCCCCATATCCTGCAATTGGCGGTCTTCGTAGTATTTACAAAGCTGACTCGCAAGCATTTCTTTATCTTTGCCATCGCCATCTCTAATCATCATAAACTGGTCTTTTAAATAAACTGTATTAAGATACTTAAGATTAGCATACGTCTTAATATTAGTACAGCTATTAGTTGCTATTATTGCTATCCTTTGAAGCTTTCCATTATCATCGTAAATTTCTGAATAATACTTATTAAGAAGAAGTGGCAGACGACTTTTATCCTGCTTTCCTTCTACTATAAATACAAAGCTAACATTCATAAAGTCATTTGCAGTATATCCTAAGTCATTTAAAATGTCATCAATGTCCGTATCGTTATTTACAGCCGTTGCATAGTCTTTTCCTGTATACACTTGCTTTATCTGCTTCGTTGTAAAGTTAAAAAGCATTTCTGGTTCATGTGTAGAAAATATAACTTGATTTTTCTTAGAAAGTCTATACAATATCTCACTTGCTGTCTTTTTAAGGTGTGGGTGAAGATAAGTTTCGGGGTCTTCAATCATAATAATGTAAGGTGTCGTGTTTTTCGTATCAACGTAAGTTTCAAGAAGTGACAATATATAAATACTTTTAAGACCTTCTCCTAATGCGTCAATATCACCAGTTCGTCCCCTATCTATATTCTCAACAATTGTATTGATTTTAAACACTTCATCCACATCAAATTTTATTTCATAATGTATTCTTTCTGAGCCAGCTCCATTTTTCGCAAAATACATATTAAGTCTGTCAGCAAATTCATTAAGGTTAAGCTTAAAAAGCTTATATTGCAACAAGCGGCTGCTTTCAACAAGTGTAAGCTGTTCTGGAGTCTTTTTATTAATAACTCCAATGCACTCAAAACACTGATTACATCTTCTAGTGCTGTCAAATACACACTTATCTTCTCTTAGCTGACTAAGCCCTCCGTCTTGTTGAAGCATTATAAAATCTTCCCTTATATCAGCCTTATTTCTGTACTGGTCAACAAAGTATATTCTAGGAAATATTTCTTTAATATGCGTATTATTCTTTTTTATACCATCTCTAAACTGTACAACGCCATCACGCCTGTATATATACTCAAACGACAACTCACCGCCATTTTCATTTTCACAAAATGAAGGAAATCTCGTTCTAAAATTCTTCTTCCACATATCAAAATGTCTGTATTTTCCCGCAATTCCATTCTTGTGCATATATTCCATGTCTTCATTATCAATAATTAAATGCACTTCTATTATTATATTACCTTCCGTAGAATAAAAATCATTCTGAGTTATACAATAATCCCCCGACACCGCCCTTATAGCATCAAGAATAACAGACTTCCCAGAGTTATTACGACCTACAAGAATAAGCACATCATCAATATTATCAATCACAGTTTCCTTAATCGACTTAAAATTCTTTATACGAAGATATGATATTTTCATAGCCAAACCCCTTTCTTCACCTAAAGCAAATATCCACACTATTCTCTACTAATCTCTCCTGACTACTCTCCACAGCAAGCTGTGGAGGTTCTAACTGATGATATTCTGCAGTAATCGTACATCATTTTCAGACTTTGGATTACTGTCTTTCTATCAGAGCAGCGAACTTAACAACCAAGCAGTCCTACGACCACA
>URYE01000013.1 GCA_900551945.1 uncultured Eubacterium sp.
AAAAAATATACAGTATGTGAAAGTGACGCCATTCATCCCACGGTCTAAAGACCATGGGTTTTCTGGCTAAAAAAATATAAAATATAATACAAAATATGGCAGACTTAATTTATAAGTCCACCATAATATTTTTATTTATGCAAACAACAAACAAAATCCTGTGCTTAAACAAATCCTTGTCAACTACTGCAACAACTTGAAAACCACACAAAATATATTTCTCATAGTATCAAGCAAGGGACTATCACTAATGCGACAGTCCCTTGCTTAATATTATTAAATCATATCACCAACTTATTCATTCTTTTTATCAAGAGTTACTTGTGTTGACTTTAACACATATTGATTACCTTCAAGGTGATAATATTCAATCGTAACTGTTTCGCCAGCCTTATAATACTGCATTGTAGACTGTAATCCTGCAAATGATGTTATTGACTGGTCATCAAAACTTACAATAATATCATAAGCACCAAGACCTGCTTTTTCTGCTGCTGAGCCAGATACTACCTGACGAATAAGAATACCTTGTGGATAACCATACTGTGAAGCCATAGAACTTGTGATATCCATTGCTGAAATACCAAGATATGAAGCTTCTGATGTATTAACCTTTGTTCTTGTTTCTCTGTTCATAAGTGAATCAATAAGTTCTCTTACATTAGATACTGGAATTGAATATGCCATACCTTCAACACCATCTTCTGATGTCTTAGCAAAGTTAATACCTATAACCTTACCAGAAGCATCAAGTAATGCACCACCACTATTACCAGAATTAATGGCTGCATCTGTCATAAATAATCCTGAGAATGTAATGTTATTAACTGTGATTGACTTATCAAGAGCACTGATAATACCTGTTGTTACTGACTGACCTTCACCAAGTGCATTACCAATAGCTACAACCTGCTGACCAACTTTTATATCATCAGAATCACCAAGCTCTGCAATCGCAATCTTACTTAAAGTATCTTCACTTATATCTGAAAGATTAACTGCTACAACTGCAATATCCTTATCAGACTTAGAACCCTTTACTGTTGCACTTACTGACTGATTATCAGCAAATACACACTGTAAATCATTAACATCTTCTATAACATGATTATTTGTAAGAATAAGAAGTTCTGTATCATTCTTACCAACAATAATACCAGTACCACTTGTTGCAGCTTCTCTTGACTGTGTTCCACCAAATATTCCATAATAAGAATTTGATGTTACTGTAGTCGTTCCGTTAAGTGCTACCATAGCTGGAAGTGCTGCTTCTGCAACTGATGATACGTCCATAGATACTCCAGCTATATCAACAGAATTATCTGAAACTACTGCTGATGATGGAACTGCTGTAGATACTGTTGATATTTCATAATTGCTCTTACTGCTGCCTATGCCTAACACATTAACTCCTGCATAAAATGTTCCAAGCATTACTGCACCAGCTACAACTCCACATAAAAGAGAAGCACCAACACGTTTTACGTTTTTATTTTTAAAGAATTTCTTAAATCCTTCACCCGAATTGCCTTTCTTTTTCTTTGGCGGAATATTTCCTGTCATATTACCTTGTGCATTATAACCTTGATTATTATAACCATATCCGTTATTAGCATTATTATTATTCATATTATTATAATAATTAGCATTGCCATTTTGTGCATTATCATACGAATTGTTATAGTTTTGCTGTGTATATCCTGTATTACTGCTCTGCTGTGATGTCTGATTATAAGGGATATTATTACCAGAATATCGGTATTGTGAACCACCATCTTGTTCATTATTTTGTGTCATATTATTAGCTGAATTATATTCATTACCATTCAGATTATTTTCATCATTATACATAATTTACTCCTCCTTACAAATACATTATAAACTATAAGAAATATGTTCTATAAATTTCTCAAGTTATCGCAAAAAATAAAATGAACACATTTCGTTTATGCTTAGTAGTATACTTACGAAATGTGTTCATATTGTGTTTATATTGTAAAGAAAGTTTGAAACGAATTATATATTACTGTCCTATTACTTCCATAACAGCCTTTGTAAGCTTTTCAAGCTTATCTTGTGCATCTTCAAGGTTAGTTCCCTTAATTCCCATATAGAACTTAATCTTAGGTTCTGTTCCAGATGGTCTTGCACAGCACCATGCGTTATCTGTAAGGTCAAAGTAAAGAACATTAGATACTGGAAGTCCTGTTTCTGACTTAGCACCAGTCTTAATATCTGTACATTCCTGAGTCTTATAATCTCTAAATTCAATTACATCCCAGTCACCGAACTTCTTAGGTGGGTTATTACGAAGATTATCCATCATCTGAGCAATCTGAGCTGCACCTTCAGCACCCTTCATTGTGATTGCTTTCTGACCTTCTTTATAATATCCATACTTTTCAAAGATGTTAATCATCTGGTCCCAAAGAGTAATTCCCTTAGACTTATAGAAAGCTGCTGCTTCGCAAAGTGCCATAACAGCTACGATAGCATCTTTATCTCTTGCATGTGTTCCAACAAGGCAACCATAGCTTTCTTCAAAACCAAATTCATATTCATATGTATGATTTTGTTCAAATAACTTAATCTGTTCACCAATAAACTTAAATCCTGTAAGTACTTCGATAAGCTTAACATTGTATTCATTAGCAATAGCATCTGCCATATTAGTAGAAACTATTGTCTTTACAAATGCACCATTGTCATGTAAAAGTCCTTTTTCTTTTCTCTGTGAAAGAATATATTCAGCAATAAGCATACCTGACATATTACCTGTAAATGACATATATTCGCCAGTCTTAGTATCCTTAGAATATACACCAAGTCTATCTGCGTCTGGGTCTGTTGCTAAAATAATATCTGCATCCTTTTCCTTAGCAAGCTTAAGTGCAAGTTCAAATGCCTTAGGGTCTTCTGGATTAGGATAATCAAGAGTTGTAAAGTCTGGGTCTGGCTTTTCCTGTTCTGGAACAACATATACATGCTTAAAGCCAAGTTCCTTTAAAATTCTTCTTACTGGAACATTACCAGTACCGTGGAATGGTGTGTAAACAATCTTAATATCATCAGCTACCTGCTTAATAATATCTCCGTTAAGGCTCATCTTCTTAAGAGCTGCGATATACTTATCGTCCATATCATATCCGATAACATTGTAAAGACCACAAGCTCTTGCTTCATCAATATCCATAGTCTTAACTGTGTTATAATCTGTTACGGCCTTAACTTCACCAATAATTAATGTATCCTTTGGTGCTGTAATCTGTGCACCGTCTTCCCAATATACCTTATATCCATTGTATTCTGGTGGATTATGGCTGGCTGTAATAACAATACCAGCTATACACTTAAGTTCTCTTAATGCAAAAGACAACTCTGGTGTTGGTCTAAGTGAAGGGAAAATATATGCCTTAATTCCATTGGCATTAAGGCAAAGAGCTGCTTCATCAGCAAATTCAGGTGACATTCTTCTTGAGTCATAAGCAATAGCTACTCCTCTATCTGCTCCATTTTCCTTAATAATAAAGTTTGCAAGACCTTGAGTTGCTTTTCTAACTGTATATATATTCATTCTATTAGTACCATTTCCGATAACCCCTCTTAAGCCACCAGTACCAAATTCAAGGTCCTTATAAAATCTGTCTTCGATTTCTGCTTCGTTACCAGCAATTGATTTTAATTCAGCTCTTGTTGCCTCATCAAAATATTCATTGTCGCACCACTGCTTATATGTATCCATATATCCCATCTGCTACTACCTCTTTTCCTCTATTTTTATTATAATCATTACGACTATAACGTATGTTAATTATACTACAAGCTTTTGATTAAATCAATCTTTTAATGCTTCTGTAAATGCTTCCACTACATCTGCTAAAGCTTCTTCTTCATCTGGACCATCAGCAAATAGTTCTATTTCTTGACCACATTTAACACCTGATGCAAGAACTGATATAACACTTTTTGCATTAGCTTCTTTACCATCAGCATACTTAAATATTATTTTTGATTGATACTTAACTGCTTTATCACACATAGCTCCTGCTGGACGAAGATGTATGCCTAAAGAACTACTCACTATAATTTTTTTACTAACCATCGCTAATTCCTTTCTTTAATTAATTACTAACTGTTGTTGTAGTTTCTATAGTTTGTTGAACTGCTTGAGTGCTTTCTATCTGAGCAGATGTAGTTATCTGCTCAGTTGTTGTTGCTGTTGTTTCTTGTTCTTCAATGCTAACAGTTACCATATAACTTCCTGAAACACTTATTCCATCAGGTAAATTAAACTTTATATCTAATTGATGCGTTCCACTCGAAAGTCCTGTAACATCTATATTAGCACCAAGTTGTGCAGCTGTAAGTGAATTAACTATATTAGAAGCACATAAAATATTAACACTTAATGGAGTCGTCATAACAATTGAAGCTGTTGTACCCTCACTTACTCCATTAATAACGATATCTGATGATGTCAGAGTTAATTGTAAAGTAATATTATTTTGACCATCACTTGTAGTACTAGGAGTAGTAGTTGTATTATCTGTAGTCGAACTACTAGTAGTACTTTCATTGACAAACTTTTTATCAATTATTACATTTACATTGACATAATTAGCAGAAGCCACTGTAATTCCGTCTGGCAAATAATCTGATAACCAAATCTTATATTCTTTATCAGCTTTGAGTCCGTCAATATTTAACACCGAAGCTGGAATTTCAATTTCATTTATTGAATTAACAGTTTTAACATTGCCATATATTGTTGCAACATTTTCTTCTGCTTCTATATCTCTTAATTCATAACCATCTGCAGGAGTTCCTGATGTTTGATAAATTATATCAACTGTCTTTGAATACCCCATATTCGCTTGAAATCTTACTTCTTGTTTTGATAACTCTAACTGCGGGTCATCTATTACATTTCCATCGCTATCATATAATACAACAGTAGCCGTATCAGATATGTCAGACGTTGCATCACTTATATCATATACGGCTTTAACCTGTGCTATCTTTTGAATTGCTGAAGAAGGACCAGTAACCTTTATTGATGATGGGGATATTGTATCATTAAATACAACATATCCAGAAGCACCTGTTCCTACCATCTCTACTTTTACATCAAAGGACTGTGTAACTCTATTTTCAATGTTTAACTGTACTGCTGTCGTTTTAGGAGTAACTTCTACATTTTGTAAAAGCCTTCCATCTTTTTCAATACTTACATCTATATCAACATAATCTGCAAATGCTGATATATTACTTAAATCTGCTGTTGCTATAATATCACTTGCCTTAATATCAGCAATAATACTTTTTGGTCCACTTACATATACTGAAATCTTACTTCCATCAACTACTTCATAAGTATATCCTTTATCCGTTAGACTCTCAGTATTAATAAGTTGAACTGTAACATTACTTATAGTAACGCCTGTGTTTGGGTCATATATATTTACAATAATTCCCCACAACAAAATTGCACCTATTATTGATAATATCTTAAGGCTGAAATTTTTAAATATCTTTTCCTTCATTTTTCAACCTTCCTCTCCATAACTTAAAAGGCTTAACTTCTACTGTCTTTTTTCTTAAAAACTCAAGCTTATTACGCAGCGATTCTTTATCTATATTACGAAGAATTTCTCCGCCAACAGCAATTGATACTGCGCCTGTTTCTTCAGATACGATAATTGTAAAACTATCTGTAACTTCACTTATACCAACTCCCGCCCTGTGTCTTGTTCCAAGCTCCTTACTAAGATTGATATTATCTGATAAAGGAAGATAACAGGTAGCAGCTACAACTCTATTTTCTCTTACAATAACTGCTCCATCATGCAATGGCGTATTGTGTTCAAATATATTAATAAGAAGCTGGTTAGTTACTATACCATCAACTTCTATTCCTGTTCTTATATACTCCTCCAACATCATGTCTTGTTCAATAACTATAAGAGCACCTGTTCTTACTGCTGCCATAGCATATACAGCTTCAACTATTTCTTCTGCTGTTTTGGCACTAAAAAGTTCGCCCTTATCTTTATTATCTCCAAAACTAAACAATCCTAATACTATTCTTTTTCTACCGAGTTGCTCCAATGCTCTTCTAAGCTCTGGCTGAAAGATTATTACAAGTGCTATAATTCCAACACTTATCGTCTTACCTGCTATCCACAAAATAGTTCTTAAGTTAAGAATATAGGCTATAATTGTAAATACCATTACTACAATTATACCCTTAAGCAAAGACCACGCCTTTGTATCCTTAATCCATACAAGAATACTATATAATACAAATGCAATAAATAAAATCTCAATAACATCTGTCCATTGTATTCGTGGAACATAGAACTTATTAAGATAATTCTGTATAAAGTTATTGATTGCCGTCATCGGTCTTCACTTCCCTTCAAAATATACTTTATGCTTTAAACAAATATTTGCAAATTTTTTGATATTGGATACTTGATATTGTCAAATTAATCTTCATCGTCAAAAGTATTTATATTGATATTTTTGTCATTTGATAGCTTAGCAACATCATTAATATCCATTGTCTTTTTCGTCTTTCTTGCATTAATCTGCTTAACCTTGACATCTTCATTTACAATATTAATCTTAGGTACTGCCTTAACATAATAGTAATATTCATCATCTTCATACTGTACAAATTCTGTTCGTTTATAATCAACACTAAAAAACATTATCTGACAAAGGTATCCTACGCCTGCACCTAATATAATTCCAATAATCATAAGAACCATATTAAGCTTTGTGCTAAATGCAATCTGACCGCCTATTAACACTAGAAGTTGTACTGCTGTACCTGCTACAATTGCATATGTCCAAGCATTGTCTATCTTCATTCTTCTGACAAAATATACTACTGCTATTGTTACTACAAATGCAACAATTAAAAGTATCATTGCTTTGTTATTAATAAGACTTTCTACAATATACGAAATCTTTTGTACACTATCTGTTACAGATTGCTTTGTAATCGCCGCTTCATAAGCACTTGCTGTCTGTACAATATAATATATAATAACGCCAAAACTAACCGGAATTACTGACGATATACCAGAACACAAGCCAACTGCTACAGGTATCATATATGGCATTTTAATCCAACAAAAAATAGCTGTTATAAGAAGAAGACTTCCCTGCTTCGGTGTAAATCTAAAATACAATAAATACATTATAAGTACTACCGCTAATACTATAAGAGAAAACTCTGCTGATATTGCATATAGATATAATAACATAAATACTGATAAAATAAATATTGTAAAACCACTAGGTACAAAAGCACACGCCACTGATAAAAGAATTGCAATTACAGGATTACTTAACTTTGACATATAACCTATGCTTGCATTCAATACCATAAATGAAATAAATGCTAATATCAACTTAGCACTAGGTATAATATATACATCATACTTGTTAAAAAATCTCTTAATATTCTCCTTTAACTCCAACAAAAAAATCATTCAAATCCTCCAAATTAATTCTTTCTTTTATGGCCATTATAAAATCTTTCAAGCTTATTAAGTCTTGAAAAATATCTTTTAAGCCCTTTTCTTGAATTATCGTATTGTCTGCTATATACAATTAATGCAATTACAGAAAACAAAATAAGCATTACAATGTAACATATAATAATCCCAGTTACTATTGCACTATAATCTAGATTATTAATGTCTGTTATAATTTTATCAATATTGTATAATACGCCCATAACAAGCATAATAATAAATGCTATCGTTGTTGTTATCAAAGTTCTTAATACTCCAAATGCAATATAATCACTTTTAAAATATTTAGCAGTCTTTATCATCTTTCTGCCTTCATTTTTCTCATATATTGCCATTTTCGTCATCATTTTTACTTTGTTTTCATTTAACAAATATATTCACCTCATTCTTAAAGCCATTAATAAACTTCTCGTAACTTTTATTTTATCATACTTTAACTTAATTGTATATTACAATTTGAGAATGTCCACCATTTAATGCTGTTACAATTCTAACTCTTCTTCCGTCAACTGTAAATGTTCTATCAGAACTTGATGAAACATAATTATTCCACACTTGTGTACCACCTGTTGGAAGAAGTGTTGATAATGTACTTTGTATCATAGAGTCAAATGTTGCACTTCTTTGTTTTATGTATACAATAGTAACACTAGGTTGTGTTATTATTTCTCCGTAGTATGTACCATTTTCTTCGCATACATACACATTAGACATTCTTTGTGAAAAACCTAACCCTGGTAAATATCCAGCTATTTCACCACTTGTAACACCACTGTGAGTTCCACTGTCACTTGAATTGTCATATCCAATTTGGTTGTCATTTGGCACATTTGCCGAATTATTTGATGAATTATCTGTATTTGTATTATTATTTATATCACTACTATTGTCTATATTACTATTGTTATCATTTTGTGATATATCTTCCCCACTATTATTATTACCACTATTAGAATTATTATTACTAGAAGATACATTTTCACTATTTGTATCGCCTGTCTGAGCATTGCTATTATTTACATTAGCATTATTAGTTGTATTAGATGATGTGCTATCTGTTGATGAAGTAACTGTGTATGTATCACCTGTATACAATGCAAGACCTCTATCTGAACCAGCTATGGCATTATCTATACCTTGAATAATTACGGAGTCTGACACTGTTCCAACTGTAGCTGTAAGTGCAGCCGTTCCTGTTGTTTTTACTGTAACAACACCATCATTATCTACACTTAATATATTTTCATTACTTGATGACCAAACAAGAGCAAGCTCTGTATCTGGTGGTGTTACTATTGCTGAAACCTTAAATACAGTACCAATTACTACAGCACTGTCTTGTAGCTGTATCTCAACAGTTGTTGCTGCTTTAACTGGTTCTGTGTTAATTTCAACATCATTTTTAAGATTTTTCTGACTTACACTTACTGATGCAACATTACTTTGCTGTTCTTCTTTAGAATTTTTCAATGAAAACATTGCTAATCCCGCTATTAATCCAATTACTACAACGGCTGATATTATAACTGGAACTGGCTTTATTTTATATTTTTTATTGCCTGCCATTACAATCCTCCAATTCTTAATTTACTTATCGTAAGTGTCTAAAAAATGGTGCTTAACACCATCTTTTTTATATGCGATTACTGTACTTAAATTAACATTTTCAACGCTCTTAAAAATATTACTTTCAATAAATGGATTAATCTTCTTTAACTCTGCGATAATATTTTTAGTTTCCATTCTCTTTGACTGACTACTTCCATCTCTATTACAAGTTGTGCAAGTATCTGTAAAACGACAAGCACATTGAATAAAATGAAGCTTGTTATAATCTCTCCAATGCTTGATATCATCTTCACGAATAAGATACAACGGTCTTATAAGCTCCATTCCTTCAAAGTTAGTACTGTGAAGCTTTGGCATCATTGTCTGTATCTGAGAGCCATACATCATTCCCATAAAAATTGTTTCTATAACATCATCGTAGTGATGACCTAATGCAATCTTATTACATCCAAGCTCTTTTGCCTTACTATAAAGATAACCTCGTCTCATTCTGGCACAAATATAACAAGGTGATTTTTCTATATCATAAACAGCTTCAAATATATTAGTTTCAAAGACTGTTATAGGAATACTCATAAGCTTTGCATTATTTTCGATTACTTTTCTGTTAGTTTCATTGTATCCTGGGTCCATTACAAGAAATACAAGTTCAAAGTTAAACTTACGGTGTCTTTGAAGCTCTTGAAAAAGCTTTGCCATAAGCATAGAGTCTTTACCACCTGAAATACAAACGGCAACCTTATCTCCCTCTTGAAGCAATTGATAATCGTTAATAGCTTTTGTAAATTTACTAAATATTTGTTTGTGAAATTTTTTACGGAGACTTAACTCTATAGCCTTACAATCTGGTTTATCTTCTTCCTGCATAGTTTCTATAAGCCACTGTCCATATCCTCCCACAAGGTTATATGCTTCAAAACCTTGCTCACAAAGATAATTTGCTGCATCTACACTTATCTCACCTTTCATGCAATACACAACAATTTTTTTAGCTGAATTAAGCTCTGATACTCTGTCTACAAGTTCTTCTGATGGTATGTTAATAGCTTCTGGCAAATGACCATATCCATACGATGAATTATCTCTTATATCAACAATCATATAGGAAGCATTATCCCATGTTTTTATCTCTTTTGTAGTTACATTACCTGCTATACTCATTTTTTCCTCATTTCTATAACTAAAAAAATTTCTAATTTACTCTATTTTTCTATAATAACACTACTATGGCATTTTAGCAAAATAAGTTGCTCCACGCAATAGTCGTAGAGCAACTTACTTATATAACATCAAACATTTTATATATATTTAAAATTTTTTATCTAACAAAATCAAATGCTATTCTTTCACTACCATTTGCTACATGTATTATTCCACATCTAATAAAACCATTTTTTTGTATTACTGCCTGCATAGTCTTATTGTCATTATGCGTATCTATTCTTAAATAATCTGCTTGTGACTTTGCATAATCAAAACAAGCCTTTGCAACTCCACGAGCCTTGCCATTAGAAGCTACTCTGTGAATGACTCCATAAGGCTTGTCACTGTGCCACTCTCCATCTTCTATTACACTATAAGTAGGGTCATTTCCTATAAAAAATACAAATACACCAACCACTTCGTCATTTTCAACACATACATGAAGATGACCCTTTTGTATATCTTCCTTAATTATAGCTTCTTCTGGATATGTAGCTGACCACTGTGTAGGATTTCCATTCTCTATCATATAATGTCTAGCACAAGCATATATTTTTAAAATGTTTTCGATATCTGAATTATTAGCCTTTCTTATATTCATCTTAATTTTCCTTTCATAATGTGAATTTATTTTATTATAGACAAATTTATTTATATACACAATAAATTCTTAAGATTTCATAATAGACTGAAGATGCTGGCTTTGCGCCGACCGAATTGGAACGTAGACCGAGAACCTTCGAGTCCTGTCAGGACTCGAAAAAACAAAAAAAGAAGATATCCTATTAGATATCTCCTTTTTTGTTTTCTGAGAGCGCGAGACGGGACTCGAACCCGCGACTTCCTCCTTGGCAAGGAGGAGCTCTACCAACTGAGCCACTCGCGCATTTACAAAATATATCAAGTTGTTATGTACTAGAGCTTTTGTTTCGCTCTTGCTGAACACAAGAGATATAATACATGATACTTATAAATTTGTCAACACTTTTTTTAATTTTTTTATTTTATCTAACCAAACCCTAAAATATCATACTCTACAAGTATTTTTTTACGCAAACCCTACTTCTATTATCAAATACAATTGTAGTATATCAAAAAATTCAAGTTCCTTTGATACACCACAATTATTATAAATAATTAGCAACCTCTATAGCTTGCTGTGTGGCTGATAGCTACAAATAGCGCCCCAAAAACACAACTTGCTATAAAAAATAGTCAGAAATATCTATATAGCCTCAATTACTCATACTGTAACTGCACTATTGAATAGTTACTATCCTTTGTAATATTTATTAATGTCGCACCTCTTTGCTCTGTTTTATTTTCAATTCCGGGATAAGCTATATAATCTATCGACTTTCCATATACAAGCTCTACTCCATTATAATATGCGCCATAATCATTTAGATGGTCATGACCACAAAACATTGCTTTTGTATTTCCAAGCTCAACTACCTTATCAAAAATACTGCTGTGATATGCTGAACAAAAAACATCTTCTCTTTTCGTACCAAATACTACTGTCCCACTGTTCCAAGCATTAATATACTCTTGAACTGGAATATGAAAAAATAGCAACGACTTTGCGTTAGGATTTTTTGCATTAAGCCTATTTACTTGTTGCTCGTACCACTGTGTCTGGTCATCTCTTATATAGTCATATCCATAAGTACCATCTATATTTTCTACCATATTACCTGTATCCATAAGAATAAGACTCATTATAAGTGAACCATTCTTATTGCACAACTCAAAAGTTCCATTTGTATACCCTGTTATTTCTTCATTATTATTATACATTCTAAGTGTTGTACTTTGAGCTAACATGGAAGCTATTATATCGTCAGAATACTGGTCAAAGAAACTATGGTCGTGATTTCCAAAACACCATGTCCACTGTATTCCTATGTTATCCATCATAGTACTTACAACATTTAACGCACGAATACCATCATTAGCATCATACCCATCTGTGCCAAATATTACATCTCCCGTAAGTATTATAAAATCGGGCTTTGCTCTTTGTATCATTGTATACACAGCTTTAATGGCTTTCAAATCACTGTCGTAACTACTTTCTGTTCCTGTGATATGAAGGTCTGTAAGTTGTAAAATACTATATTTATCTGCACTTGACATTCTATAATATCCATCTTTTTCAAGCACCATATCATAGCCGTTATTTGCAACCTGCTTAATACTATTAAGGTAATTATATACATTTGCATAATTACCTGTTGCATACCTTGAATTATCACGACTAACACTTCCAACTCTTTTTAACTGAACAGTGTCAGCCACACTATCACCTTTAGAATTTTCTTTGGGATTGATAGTAGAACTTAAACTTATTACATACCAACATATTGTAAGTACAAGTATAAGGCAGGATATAAGCAAGAATAATTGTTGTCTTTTTTGTTTTTTTCTTTTTTTATTTATTTTAATATTTTTTAAATCTTTATATTTTACCTTTTTCGCCATATAACCATAGCCCCTCTATCAAATAAATAAATTATTTTTATATAATACCACCAACAATAATATAATTTCCAATATATTTTTTAATATACAAATATCACATAACTATTTTACTTAAAAATTTATTATTAAACATTAAAAATAGGCGCAAAAAAACATAGCACATCTTTGATTATCAAATGCTTTTTCTAATTCACAGAAAGCATTTCATTACAAAAATGTGCTATATTTTTTAATATCAATTACATAAAGACAAATTATTTTTTCTTTTCAATTATTCGACTTCAAGTTATTTATAATATATATTAATACACCATATTAAAGTCACCTTATCAATTATAATCTCTAATCAATATAATATTTGAATAACTTAAATACACCTAATACAAGCTCTAACATTATGCGATTTATTCTTGATTTTATGATAACATAATGTATGGACAGCTATATGTCCGTATAAAAAAATAGAACTGTCACAATAAGAAAATTTATGCAGGATATAGAATATTTACTATATAAATTCTATATTTTGTTAAAATTTTCTTATTGCAACAGCTCTATTATAGCTATTACTAAATCTTATACTATTTTACATTTCTAAAAAACCTGAAATAATCTAAAATTATCGCAACCCACATAGTAGGTTTTTTATTATTTTTTGCGTTTCTCATTGCTCGCATAAATTAAATAATTACTTATCTTCATCATCAGAAGCTACATAATCAAAATCTATAATGCCATCTTTAAAGTACCAGCTTCCATATTCATTTTCAGCTTCGCCTGTATAATCCCAATCTATATTACCATCTTTAAAATACCACCAGCCATACTTATTTTCTGCCATGCCTGTATAATTAAAGTCTATAACACCGTCTTTAAAATACCACCAACCATATTCATTAAGTGCCATGCCTGTATATTCCCAGTCTATATTGCCATCTGTATAATACCACCAGCCATGCTCATTGAGTGCCATTCCTGTATATTCAGTGTCAACTAAACCATTATTGCAATACCACCAGTCATCATCGGCAAAAAACATTCCAGTATAATCCCAAGCTATAACACCATCTTCAAAATACCATGTGCCATAGTCATTTTCACCAATACCTGTATAGTTTAAATCTATATTACCATCGACTACATACCACCAGCCATATTGATTTCTTGCCATACCTGTATATTCTGTATTAATAACACCATCTTTGTAAACGTGCCACTGATCGTCATTACCTAATAAAAGCTCACCATCTATAATTCCGTCAAGATATATGTAACCTTGAAAATTAGCTGGTGCTTCAAGTTTTTCTATAGTAGACTTCTTTAACACCCCATCACTAGGAGAACGTAATTGGTCAGATTTACCCCCATCTACATTAGCCTCTGTATAATACACAGTATCACCTTGAACACACTCTATATATACAACATGACCATACTGATTAGTTGCAGTACTTCCATAACAAAGGATAGAATTGCTTCTTATTTCGCTGCCTGTTTCAAGTGTTGTTCTATTATACCAAAGGTTAGCATTTCCTAACCCTCTTATTTGTGATATCTTATGTCCTGCTTTTTCTTCTGCTCTACCACTTGCATACCACACACATTCCCATGGATAATATGTATTATAAGATGGTGGTGTAAGATTGTAATATTCTGATAAATCAAAATCAGCAATACACTGTCCTACCATTAAACTGTATTCTGAATTGTATTCTGCTGCTTGTACCACTACTGTTCCTGTGTAACTGCTACCACTACCTGACATTAGTAAAGACATATTCATACCAATAGCCAAAGCTACCGTACCCGCTTTGGCTATTGTTTTTTTGATATTTTTTTTCGTATTTCTTCTCATTTATTTACTTCCTTTTATTATTTACAGCAATTTGTTACTTATAATAATATTACTGCTCTTGCATTTTAGCAGAAAAATTTATATTGTGCAAGTAAAGTACAACAACTAATCAGCTTTTACTCATTATCTGCATAAAATATAAATAATACACATTACAAGTTTCTCCTATTTTACGCAATAGGCGTTACGTTATCGTGCAAACATGGACTTTGTATCGTTGTTCACACAAATAAAACTAGTACCAAATTTTATAGTATATGTAGCTGTTGCAATAAGAAAATTCTATAAAAACATAGCTATTTAATTAGCAAATAATTCTATATCTTATATAAATTTTCGTTAATGCTACAGCTAGAATTAACTATAAAACTTGATACTAGTTTAAAAATTAACAATAATTATACTTCATCAATTGCTCTACCAATATCGTGACGCATATATTTATTCTTATATCCAATCCACTCTGTTGCGTCATAAGCATTTGCTCTTGCTTCTTTTAAAGTCTTACCTAATGCTGTAACTCCTAGAACTCGTCCACCATTAGTTACAACCTTGCCTTCTTCATTAAACTTAGTTCCTGCATGGAAAAGATAATATCCGTCTTTACCCTTAAAATTATCTAAGCCCATAATCTCAAAGCCTTTTTCATATTCTACTGGATAGCCGTCTGAAGCAAGAATAACACATACACAAGCATTGTCTTCAAATTGAAGGTCAATCTTATCAAGTGTTCCATCAATACAAGCTTCAAATACATCTATTATATCATTTTTCATTCTAGGAAGTACAACTTGTGCTTCTGGGTCACCAAATCTTGCATTGTATTCAAGCACCTTTGGACCATTTTCTGTAAGCATAAGTCCAAAGAATATTACTCCCTTAAATGGTCTGCCTTCTGCTTTCATAGCGTCAACTGTAGCTTGATATATATGCTCTTTACAAAATTCATCTACTTCCTTTGTATAGAATGGACTAGGTGAAAAGTTACCCATTCCACCAGTATTAAGACCCTGGTCACCATCTAGCGCTCTCTTATGGTCTTGTGCTGATGACATAATCTTTATTGTATTGCCATCTACAAATGAAAGCACTGAAATTTCTCTGCCTGTCATAAATTCTTCTATAACAATGGTATTGCCTGCTGAACCAAACTTCTTATCCATCATAAGTTCATTAACGCCTTCCATTGCTTCTTCCTTAGTATTGCAAATAAGCACACCCTTACCCAATGCAAGACCGTCAGCCTTTAATACAATAGGATAATTAGCTGTTTCAAGGTATTCTTTTGCTTTTTCTGGAGAAGTAAATGTTTCATAACTAGCAGTTGGTATATTATATTTTTTCATAAGGTCTTTTGAAAATGCCTTAGAACCCTCAAGTATGGCTGCATTTTTTCTAGGTCCAAACACTCTTAAACCTTGTTGTTCAAATACATCTACAATACCGCCAACAAGTGGGTCGTCCATACCTACTACAGTTAAGTCAATCTCATGTTCTTTTGCAAACTGTGCTAATTTATCAAATTCCATAGCTTTAATATCAACACATTCTGCCACTTCTGATATTCCTGCGTTACCTGGCGCACAATAGATTTTATCAACCTTTTCGCTCTGTGCTATCTTCCAGCATATAACGTGTTCACGTCCGCCACTTCCTATAACAAGTACTTTCATTTTATAAACTCTGGGGCTGTCGCAATAAGAAAATCGTATACAAATGCAACACCCCTTTTCCTTTCTAAAATTTATATATAATCAACCTGTTTAAAGATATGTCATTACTTATTCGCAATCATATTAATGGCAGCAGGAAGCAGCTTCCATTCTGCCTGTTCCATAACTCTACGTTGTAAAGTTTCAGGTGTATCATTATCAAGAACATCTACAGCTTTTTGGAAAATAATCTCACCTGTATCCATTCCTTCATCTACATAATGAACTGTAGCTCCTGTAACTTTAACACCTTTTTTAAGTGCTGCCTCATGCACATGAAGTCCATAATATCCAACACCGCAAAATGATGGTATAAGTGATGGGTGTATGTTAATAATTCTATGACTGTATTCATGCACCATTTTTTCAGGAATTTTAACAAGGAAGCCTGCAAGTACTATAAGGTCTGGATTAAGTCCTTTAACAGCTTCAAGAAGTGCGTCATTGAACTTATCTCTATCGTCATAATCCTTAGGTGATACACACATAGCTTGTATGCCATTATCCTTAGCTCTTGTAAGGGCGTAAGCATTAGCATTGTTACTTATAACTCCTACAATCTGTGCATTTGTAATAGTCTTATTATTAATAGCATCAATTATTGCTTGAAGATTAGTACCACCGCCTGATACCATAACAGCAACTCTTAGCATAAAGTTACTCCCTTCTCGCCATCTTCAACTGTTCCTATTACATAACCTGTTTCACCTGCTTTTTTAACAGCTTCTAACACCTTATCTGTGTCTGCTGGGTCAACTGCAAGTACCATACCTATACCCATGTTAAATGTATTGTACATCATCTTTTCTTCAATCTGACCATCTTCTTGAAGCATTTTAAATATAGCAGGCACTTCATAGCTGTCCTTTTTAATTACAGCTCTTACACCATCGTGTAACATTCTTGGAACATTTTCATAGAAACCGCCACCTGTGATATGACTACAACCTTTAACTCTTACTCCTGCATTTTTGATTTCTTTAAGAGTCTTAACGTAAATCTTAGTAGGTGCAAGTAATGCTTCTCCTAAAGTCTTTCCAAGTGAATCATAATATGTATTAAGAGCTTCTTCTGTGATTTTAAATACATTTCTTACAAGTGAGAAACCATTGCTGTGAACACCACTTGAAGCAATACCAATAAGAGTATCTCCTGCCTTAATGTCTTTTCCTGTTATTAAATCCTTTTCATCCACAATACCAACTGCAAAACCAGCAAGGTCATATTCGTCTACTGGATAAAAGCCTGGCATTTCTGCTGTTTCGCCACCGATTAATGCACAATCTGACTGAACACAACCATCAGCTACACCTTTAACTATATTAGCAATCTTTTCAGGTTCATTCTTACCACATGCAATATAATCAAGGAAAAAGAGTGGTTCTCCACCTGCACAAGCTATATCATTAACACACATAGCAACACAGTCAATACCTACTGTATCATGCTTATCCATTGTAAACGCAATCTTTAACTTAGTTCCTACGCCATCTGTTCCAGATACAAGAGTTGGCTTTTCCATTCCCTTGAACTTTTCCATTGAAAATGCACCAGAAAATCCACCGAGATTAGTAAGCACTTCTTCTCTCATTGTCTTTGCAACGTGTTCTTTCATTAACTCAACTGACTTGTAACCTGCTTCAATATCAACGCCTGATTTTTTGTAATCCATTTTCTTATCTGCTATTAGATTATTAACTATTTATCTAAATAGCTTTTCCTTTCCTGTATTTTATAAATTGCCACTATTTTGTGGGCTTTGTATACGTTAATCAGATAATTTTAATCTGCTATTTTATTTGTTTATTACTTATTTTTTTCTTCCATATATTTTTTATATCCAACTTCTTGAAGATGTGCGTCTTTAGCTTGTACACTTTCCTTAAGTTCTTTTGTATAATCCATTAACTTATTAAGAAGTTCTTCATCAGAAGTTGCAAGAATTTTTGCCGCAAGCAAGCCTGCATTAGCACCTCCGTTAATTGCTACAGTTGCAACTGGTATTCCAGATGGCATTTGAACAATCGAATAGAGTGAGTCCCTTCCTCCTAGAGAAGTAGTGTGCATTGGTATGCCTATAACTGGCATTGGAAATATTGCTGCACACATACCAGGTAAATGAGCTGCCATACCAGCTCCGGCAATTATTACCTTAAAGCCTTTATCTCTGGCTGTGTTTGCATAATCAAAGAAAACATCTGGTTCTCGGTGTGCTGAAATAATCGTCATTTCATAAGATATTCCTAACTTATCAAGTACATCTGCTGCCTTAGCCATAACGGGCATATCTGAATCACTACCCATTACTATTCCTACTTTAGCCATTGCTTGTCCTCCATCCTGCAGGTGCTTCCTGCAAAAACATATTTTTTTATTAATAATGTCAAAAGGTGAAAATGTTAATATAACAGCTATACTGTCATATAAGTGTGTTATTTTCTTAACATAATTGCATAATTCACTATTAAAACGCAAATTAATACACATTTCACCTTATGTTATGTTATATTAACACACATCTTACTCATTTTTCAATAAATGATATTACATTTTTATTGTACTTTTTTTAATATTAATCGTCAAGGGGCTTATTAAGTTCTTCACAACCTTTAAGCACAAATCTTCCATTTTCAATAATAACAATTCTATTTCCATCAGAATGAACTGCTGTGATAGAGCCAATCTCATCATAAGGAATTGTAATATCTGTATGGCAATTAAAATATGCTTTCTCTGGCTTTGTCTTTCTAAGAATAGATACTTCATTATCTCTTGAAATAATCTCTTTTCCGTTAGGATTAAATACTGCCACATCTTCTGACCTTGAATAACAAGTGTCACCAATTGCAAAATGAGGTCCCATTTTCTCTACTATAAGAATTGGAAGCTTGTATACAATATCGTATTTATTAGCCATAACATAAGCTGTAGTATTAGTTCCAATTGCAAATTCACCGATAGGAAGTGTGTCGTGGTTATATAACACATTTTCCTTAAAAAATGCTTTGTTTTTTGCTTCATCTTCAAAATTATCGCAAGAATAATCTGTAACCATACCGTCTTTAAAATCAACCGTAAGATTTTTAAACTTTAACTCATTAAGATATACTTGACTTACATTAAGTCTACCTGTAGTAGCTTTTAATACTGGTGATGTAAATACTTCGCCTAGTGGAATATTAACGTCTGCAAGACAATTTTCAAATACTGTCTGTGCGTCCTTATTCTCAACAGGCATAATGCTCACCTTTATATCGGTTGTATTGCCATTACGCCCCTTAACTTCTACATAAGAAGCACCGTCAAGAGCGTCTATTATATCTTGCTGTATCACCTTGTATTTGTCATAATCAAGCGTATTAATCTTTACTGTTTCGTCAAATATTTTCTCATAGTTGTCACCTATCTCTGGAATTGGATATGCTATTATTGTAAAGCTTCTTTCTTCGCACTTAATATAAGTATTTACAATGGCAGAAGCTTCATTGTCATACTTAACTGAAAGCTTTTGTTGCTTTTCATCAAGGTGAAGACTTTCCTTTTTGTCAACAGGTTCAAATGGGTTCTCCCCGAATATTTCCATAACAGCCGGCCCACCAAATTGTCCTGCAAGCTCTTTATTCTTTTCATAAGCTAACTTTAACGCACCGAGCTTTCTTTCTACAAACTGAGAGTCAAGGTAAAGCGCATTGTCAAATCTGTGGTCATAATCCATTTGCTTATTCGGACTTGTTGAAAAATATCCTATCTTAAGGTGCATTCTCTTATTAATGCTATCTGGTGCTGCACGATATATAGTAGACTTCAAGCCCATTTGCTCAAACTGCTTAATTTCTTCCTTTACAAGTCTTTCAAAACCTATGCTATATCTTATATTTACTGTCTTTTTCTTAGACAAATCTTTGTTACCAAGTTCAAAGCCTATCTTGTAACCTTGTGTAAATGTACTTGCCATGCTTTCTATTTCATTTTGCGAAAGTGAGTTGAGATACTTCGCAGTATTGATTTCATTTTCTGTAATATACTCACCAAAGCTATATAAATATCTTAAATCGTTAAGGTCACTATTCATTATTATATTTGTTGCAAATGAATACTCTGGATTTAACATTTCGCTAATTCTATACTCGATTGCGTCATCGCTATAGTCACTTACATACCAATACACACTGTCAAGTACACTTTTGTAACGTGGAATGTCACTATTTCCTTCAAACATACAATAAATTTCAACAAAAAGCTCTGCAAGTGCTGTCATATATGCTGTTCTTTTTTCGTAGGCATACACTATCATTCCCCTAATTTCCACATAAATAAATGACATCAACCTGCCATAATCTTCGCCTAACTTTTCACAAGCATACACTGGATTAGCAAAGCTACTATCGTAAGCCCCTGTACTGCTAAGAATATCTTCATATAGTTTTTTATTTAACAATTGAAGTTCTTCTAATGACGCATTTTTTAAGCTACCATCATCAACCTTTCTTTTAAGATTATCCATTTGCACTATAAATTGTGCTGTTCTTTTAAAGTATTTGTTAAAATTTTCATTTTTAATATCGCAAGCTTCACTAATCTGTCTTATTCTGTTAAATGTAAGCTCATATCTTTCCATTAAATTATCTTCAAACATAAAAATCTCCACTTCTAATTTATTTTTTAACCAAGCAAATATTTACAATCTACTTCATTGCTATTCATACTAAAATTTATAACAAAGTGCTTGTACTTCCTTATAATATTTTTAATAGTATTAAAATGGGCAAGCCTTTCTTCTGATTACTTCTAAGTATTCAAAAGTGCAGACTTGCCCTTAATCGTTAGGATTAAAATCCTAAAAAACATATTGATATCAAAAATATGGCAAGTATTCCACATAATAACGAACCAACTTTTGATAATGTATAAAATTTATCTCTTTCTTTAAAGCTTATGAGTCCTATAAATGTTCCCATTACAGCAAACATAAGACTTAACAGACCAATACTTCCAACTTCAAGTCCTGCATTGCCATGTGCTTTAAATGAAATATATACACCGTACATAAAAATAACGGTAGCCGCCAGTCCCATAACTAAAGAAATTATTCCGCCTAAAGTCTGGCTTTTATCAGAAAACTTATATTTATTAAATAACTTCATTCTTATTATTCCTTTTTTTGTTTCTTCTATACATTCTGTATTTACCAAACCATTTGTTATAAGCTAAAAATACTATGTATCCTAAGACACCACCTATTGTATTAAGAAACAAATCATCAACATCAAAACAGCCGATTTTAAATATAAGCTGAATTGTTTCAATTGTTAAGCTAAGTGCAAAAGAAGCTGGTAACACAGTAAAAAACTTTCTTCTGTGTTGTGTCAGCAACGGAATACAAAAACCAAATGGCATAAATGCAATCGCATTACCTGCTACATTAAGAAATACTGTCATTACTCCTAATTGCTGATAATTGTTAAGAAACCTTTTTATTTCTTTGAATAAAACGAGGTTATATCTATAAGTTCTTGACGTATATGTCCTTCCCATATCTTCTGAAAAAAACATAATATACATAAGTGCAGCTATGTACATAATAAAAAGACACCACTTAATCGCCTTACGAACTTTTCTATTATTCATTACTGCCCCTTAAAATAAAGTATCTGACTTATGTGCAAGAAGCTTGCCACCACTTATAATAAGCATTACGCCTGTAGTTATACCTACTACTAAAGATATAACGCCAAATACAATATTAGATGCACCTGTTGATTTTACTTTTTTGTATAATTTTTCGTCCATCTTATCTTCACCCAATTTCAAAAATATATAAATATGATAATAAGCCTATAAGAATATATTTTTGAATAATACTTCCCTTTCTAAATATAGGTATTTTCAAATAATCATTTTAAATTATTTTACACCATATTCATCATAATATTTGTCGATTGCTGACTTTAATTCATCATCTATAACAACTTTACCTTCACATTCTTTATTGTAAAGGTGTTCAACTACGTCTTGCATTGATACGATAGCACTTGTTTCAAAACCATACTTTTCTTTGATTTCATCAAGTGCGCTCATTTTACCGCCAAGACCAACTTCCATACGGTTTAAAGATACCATAAGTCCGATTATAGTAACATCTGCTGCCCCTCTTACCTTTGGAACTGTTTCTTCCATTGATTTACCAGATGTTGTTACATCTTCTATCATTATTACTCTATCGCCATCTTTTAACTTGCTTCCAAGAAAACTTCCCTTGTCTGCACCATGGTCTTTTTCTTCCTTACGGTCTGAACAGTAACGAACTTCCTTACCATAAAGCTTTGCATAAGCAACTGCTGTTACAACACTTATTGGAATACCTTTGTAAGCTGGTCCAAAGAGAACATCAAAATCATCTCCGTATGTTTCATGTATAGCTTTTGCGTAGTATTCACCAAGACGCATAAGCTGTGTACCTGTTACATAAGCTCCTGCATTCATAAAAAATGGTGACTTTCTACCACTCTTTAATGTAAAATCTCCAAATTTTAAAACATCACTTTCTACCATAAAGTCGATAAATTCCTGTTTGTACTGTTCCATCTGCAACTCCTCCTATATAAAGCCTTTTAGCTAATTTAAAGCATTATTTTTTATTGTAGCATAAAACTTTATGGGTTTCAATGATAGTGGTGTACAAATATTAAGACATTATATTTATATATATTTCTTCCAAATTAGATTCAACTAACACAGCATTATCAAATGGCTTGTTTTCACTTATAATACACACAATACGCACTAAAAATTCCTTATCGCTTCCACCCATATAAATATATAATTACACCTTAAATTGTAAATTTCTCAACCTGCTTTCTCAATTCATCAGCCGATTCATGTGCCGCTACTGCTTTCTCCTTAATCTCAACCGACTTCTTAGAGGCAGATGTAGCCTTTTGCGCAATCTCTGTAGTTCCAGAAGCTCCTTGAGTAGTGGCAGTACTAACATCATTAATAGCACTAATAACACCATTAATAGAAGCTAACAATTCTTCTGCTGAAGCTGAAAAATCAGTAACGAGCTCATCAACAGTTCCTGCATCCTTGCTGTAATTATCAGCCATTCCAGAAAAGCCTTCAAAATTACTAACAACATCTGTACCCACAAAATCAAGTAACTTCTTAGCATCAACCGCCAAGTTTTCAACCGCACCAACTACATTTTTAGTAACATCTTCAATGTGAGCAACTGCGTCTTTAGACTGCTCAGCAAGAACTCTTATCTGTTCAGCAACCACAGCAAAGCCCCTACCTGCATCACCTGCTCTTGCTGCTTCAATAGAAGCATTTAAAGCAAGAAGATTAGTCTGTTCTGTAATTTCCATAATAGACTTAGCAAGAACTCCAATCTGGTCAACAACCTTGATATCTTCTAAGGCCTTTGTAAGATGTTGACTTATTTCTCCATGAACTTCCATTGTGTGCTTACCATTCTTTTCTGTAGTACTTCTTAATTCTACAGCTCTATTTCTAATAGCATCAACTTCCAATGCACCATCTTGTGAACGTGTTGCAATACTTCTTGCCGCATTTTCAATCTCATGTGACATTGCATTAATTTCTTCTGAAGAAGCTGAAGTTTCTTCCATTCCTGCGGCAATCTCTTGTGTTGTTTCTGTCATTTGTTCAATTTCACTGTCAAGAACTTGTACATTTTCATCTATTTCATCAACCATAGAGCTTATTCTTGAAGACTCATCTTTAACATTTCCTACTAAAGTTCCTACTTCTGAACGCATATTTTCAAGGTGATTTGAAAGTATTCCAAAATCATCCTTTCTTCTTAATAACTTAGCATCTAAGTTCTTAGAAAAATCACCCTGCCCCATAAAGCCTATAGACTCATCAAGTTGCTTCATTGGTCTTGTAATACTTGTTGCTAACATTCTAATTACAACTATTAAAACTATTACTAATACCAATGCAATATACATAAATGATTGTTCTTTTTTCAAAATAAAACTTTCAAGCTCTGAGCTAGTCTGTTCAACCTGTGTGTCAATATAGTCTGTATAATTACCAGTTCCTACAACCCATTGGAATGGCTCAAATGCTTTACTATAAGAACGCTTTGGAGAGTCAACTGTTTCGCCCTCTTTAGGATATACATAATCAGTATAACCACCACCACTTTGTTGACCAACTTTTATAATTTCTCTAATATATTTATTACCATTTCCATCTACTGCTTCAAGTCGGTTAGTTCCTTCTACACTATTACCTAAAAGTACAACATTAGTACCGTCATACTGGTCAACCCAAAAATATCCATTATCACCATATCTTAATGCTCTTATCTGTACTGCTGCAATCTGTTTTGCCTGCTCTAATGAATAAGTACCGTTTTGATAATCCTTATAAATCTGTTGACAGAGTGAAATAACACTATCAACTTCATTCTTAATCAGTTCATCATACGAAGCTCGCTTGTCTGCTTCAAGCTCTGCAGTAACATTTTCTTTCATCTGCTCCATACTTTTTTGTGACGAAAGTACACTCAATACTAAGGCTGCTATAGCAACAACCATAACAAATATAAGCTTTGTTCTTACCTTAATGTTGTTCATAAAAAAATGCCTCCTCCATTTAGTATTTAATTGTTATTTTTTTCACATAGCAAGATCACAAACTCTTTAATAAATAAACTTCTATGCCCCAAAGACAAAAATTATATTTTAGAGCATAAAACCATGTATCCGTACTTATACAAACACATGGTTTTATCATTTACATTCTATTTTACACAGCCTGTTAATTCTGCTATGTCTTCTATTCCATACTTTAACATATAGTCTTTAATTCCATCAATAACTTTAACAGTTGTGTAAGGGTCATTAAAGTTAGCTGTTCCTATTGAAACTGCTGTTGCACCTGCCATAATAAACTCAAGTGCGTCATCAGCATTTGCAATTCCACCCATACCAATTATTGGAAGCTTTATTGCATTGGCAACTTGATAAACCATTCTTACTGCAACTGGCTTAATTGCTGGGCCTGAAAGACCTCCTGTCTTATTAGCAACTGCAAATGTACGTCTATTAATATCAATCTTCATTCCTGTAAGTGTATTAATAAGTGATACTGCGTCTGCTCCGCCTGCTTCAACAGCTCTTGCCATTTCTGTAATATCAGTTACATTAGGACTAAGCTTCATAATAACAGGCTGTTTTGCAACCTTTTTAACAGCCTGTGTTATTTCCATTGCTGAGTTAGGATTTTGACCAAACGCAATTCCGCCCTCTTTTACATTAGGACAGGATATATTGATTTCAAGCATATCTACTGGTTGCTCTGCTAGTCTTTCTACTGCCTCTACATAATCCTCTTTGCTTTTTCCACATACATTTACAATAATCTTTGTATCGTATTGCTTAAGAAATGGAATATCTCTTTTTATAAATGTATCAAGCCCCGGATTTTGAAGACCTACTGCATTAATCATACCACCATAAGTTTCTGCAATTCTAGGTGTTGGATTACCTGGCCAGGGTACAGTTGCAACGCCTTTTGTTACTACTGCTCCTAACTTGTTAAGGTCTACATACTCACCATACTCCATACCTGAACCAAATGTTCCAGAAGCTGTCATTACAGGGTTCTTTAATTCAACACCTGCTATATTAACTGACATATTCATTAAATTTCCACCTCCCTCGCATTAAATACTGGACCTTCTTTACATATTCTTGCATTGTTTACTTGTGAATGTTCGTCTTTTTCCTTTGTCTTACATACACAAGCAAGACAAGCTCCAATTCCACAAGCCATTTTTTCTTCAAGTGAAATATATGCTTCTATATTATTTTTTTCAGCATAAGCCTTAATTGCACGAAGCATTGGCATAGGACCACAGGCAAATATAATATCTCCTGTTATGTTCTTTTCTTCAACAACATTCATTACATTTCCCTTAGTTCCTGCACTACCATCTTCTGTAGCAATGCTTAAATTACCGAACTTCTCAAACTCTTTATCTAAGAATAATTCATCTTTATAACCAAGTATAATTTCCTTTTCACAGTCAAGTTGTTTTGAAAGTTCTAACATAGGTGGAACACCAATACCACCTCCAAATATTATTGCTTTTTTGATTGGCTTTCCATCTGATGTTACTTTCTTTTCATTAACTTGTGATATATCATATCCATTTCCTAAAGGACCTTGAATATTAAGATATTCTCCAGCCTGCATTTTAGAAAATTCATCAGTTCCTTTTCCAACAACTCTATATACAATTCTTATGCCATCATCAGTAATGCCACATATACTTATTGGTCGTGGAAGAAGTCTTGAACCATCATTTGAATATACTGAAATAAACTGTCCTGGCTTTGCTTCTTTTGCAATATTTTCTGTCTTAAACCACATTTCATAAACACCTGTCGCAAGGTTAGATACCTTAGTGATTAATGCGTGTTCCCTAAATGCCATAATGCGACCTCATTTCTATTGTATTTTTATAAATATCCCAACTAGCTATGAAAAACACACTTTGCAAGTTTCTCATAGTTTGCGCCATTTGCTAATTTCGTTCAAATTACTTTCCTAACGCACCATTAATATCATTAATCATATCAATGGCTGCCTGTCTTGAAGCTTCAGCAAAATTCTTTTCACCAAACTTAGCATATTCGTCTTTTGCATATGCTGCAATAATTCCTCTTGAACTATTAACTATTGCTCCAAGTCCGTCTTTGTTAAAGAAATTCACAAGATCAGAACCTTTACCGCCCTGTGCGCCATAACCTGGTACAAGTATGTATGCTTTAGGCATAATCTTTCTTAATGCTGCTCCCATCTCTGGATATGTTGCTCCAACTACAGCACCTACATAGCTGTAATCATCACCCATACATTCTCTGCCCCATTCGTCAACCTTAGCACCTACATGCTCATAAAGTGGCTTACCATCAATAAGCTTATCCTGAAATTCACCGCTTGATGGGTTAGAAGTCTTGACAAGAATAAAGATACCCTTCTTTTCTTCCTTGCAAACCTTAGTAAATGGATTGATACCATCAGAACCAAGATAAGGATTAACTGTTGCAAAATCCTCATCAAATGCTGAAATCTTATTAGAGCCTACTGTTACTTTACCTAAATGTGCAACTGCATAAGCTTCAGATGTAGAGCCAATATCTCCTCTTTTAACATCACCAATAACCACCATATCTTTTTCATGGCAGTAATCAACCGTCTTTTTAAATGCCTTTAAACCTTCAATACCAAACTGTTCATACATAGCTATCTGCGGTTTAACTGCTGGAACGATATCATATATATTATCAATAATTGCCTTATTAAACTGCCATATAGCTTCTGCTGCTCCTTCAAGAGTTTCGCCATACTGTTCAAAAGCGGCATCTTGTAAATGCTTTGGCACAAACTTCATCATTGGGTCAAGTCCTACTACTATTGGTGCATTTTGTTTTTGAATTTTTGAAACTAATTTGTTAATCATAAATGTATTTCCCTTTCATAAAAATAATAGTCTTTACTCATATTTTGGAACATCTTTGTCTACAATACACTCAAAACCTGGCTTATATGAATATACAATCTTGCCATTAACTATTGTATACACAACTCTACCCTTAACTTTTTTACCATCAAATGGAGTATTCTTTCCTTTTGAAGCAAAAAGCTCGCTGTCAATTACATATTCATCATCAGGATTAATAATAGTAATATCTGCTGTCTTTCCTACAAGTAAAGTTCCTTTATCAATGTTAATAATCTTAGCTGGTGTATAACTCATTCTTTCAGCCATCTGCACAGGTGTTAATATTCCCTTGTGTACAAACTCTGTCATAATAAGGCTTACAGATGTTTCAAGTCCTGTAATTCCAAATGGTGCGTCAACAAAAGAGCGTTCTTTTTCCGTCTTATTATGTGGCGCATGGTCTGAGGCTATTACATCAATTATACCACTTTTAACGCCCTCAATCAATGCTTGTACATCTTCCTTAGTTCTAAGTGGTGGCTTAACTTTATAATTAGCATTATCTTCTACAACATCATCTTCTGTAAGAATAAGATTATGTGGTGTTACCTCTGCTGTAATATCAATGCCTTCGTCTTTTGCCAGCTTTACCATTCTAACACTATCCTTAGTAGAACATCTACAAACATGAAGCTTTGCACCAGTATTTTTTGCAAGAAGAATATCTCTTGCAACCATAATATCTTCAACAGCATTCATAATTCCAAAAAGTCCAAGTTCTTTTGCCTTATTACCTGCATTCATAACACCTCTTGCTGCAAGGTTTTTATCTTCACAGTAGGCAAATACTGGTATTCCAACATTTGAGGCAATGCGCATAGCCTGTCTTGCAATTCTAGCATTCATAAGTGAAGCTCCATCTTCACTTACTGCTACAGCACCATTATCAGCTAATTTTTCAAAGTCTGTTATATATTCACCATCTTGAGCCGCTGTAACTGCTGCCACTGGAAGTACATTAATATCAGTAACATCATTTGCTCTATCCTTTATAAGATTAACCATCTCTACACTATCAATAACAGGCTTAGTATCTGGCATAACACATACTGTAGTAAAACCACCTCTTGCTGCTGCCCTTGCACCAGTTCTTATAGTTTCCTTATGTTCAAAACCTGGTTCTCTAAAATGCACATGCAAATCAATTAATCCTGGCATTACAAAACAACCATCTGCATTAATAATATCATCTGCATTGTCATTAATATCCTTTTCAACTTTGAGTATAATACCATCTTCAAACAAGATATCTTTAATTTCATCTGTGTTGCTTGCTGGGTCAATAACTCGACCATTCTTAATAAGTGTCTTCATATAATACCTCATTTCTTTTTTTTAACATACAACTTCTTCACGAAGGTCTTTTAGATTAACTTCTTCAAACTCATCACTCGGAAGTGGCTTTCCAAACAAATAACCTTGAATATAATGCACTCCAAGTTCTTTTAAAAGTTCATATTGTTGTTCATTTTCAATCCCTTCTACAACAATCTTTGTTCCAATTGTCTTAGACAATCCTACTATTAGCTTTATAAATGCTTGCGCATACTCATCATCTACGATGTCATCTATAAATGTCTTATCAACTTTTATAATGTCAAATGGAAGCTGCTTAATATAATTAAGTGATGAATACCCTGTACCAAAATCATCAAGCGCAATCATTGGTCCAAGCGACTTAATTCCACTAACTATCTTAAGAACTCTATCCATATCATTAATTGCAAATGACTCTGTTATCTCCATAACTATATTCTTTGGATTAACTCCTGTTTTCTTAAGTATAGAAGCAATATCGCCAACAACATCTTTTTGTAAGAGCTGTACAACTGATAGATTAACATTTATTCTAAAATCAGGATATCCATGTTCATTCCAATATTTGCACTGTTTACACGCCTCCTCTAATACATATCCACCAATTGATGTAATAAGTCCTAGATATTCAGCAAGCGGAATAAATTCTCCTGGTCCTAAAAATCCAAGTGACGAACTATTCCATCTCACAAGTGCCTCGCACGACACAAACTTATTAGTCTGAACATCCATAACAGGCTGATAAAATACCACAAATTCATTTATCTGTGAAGCTATTGCCTGACGCATACTATTTTCAATATCAAGGCGTTTTTCAGTTTTATTGCCACCCTTGCCATCATAATAACAATACCTATTCTTACCAGATTTTTTAGAGTCGTACATAGCAATATCTGCAAGTCGTATAAGTTCATTATAGTCAATGCTATCATCGGGATATACTGCAATTCCCATACTCATTGTACAATAATATTCTGTCCCTGATAAATCCCACGGTGTATTAAACATTTCGATAATATTTTTGACTATTCTATCCATATCATCAAAATTTTCATAAGTTACTACTATAACAAACTCATCACCACCCATTCGATAACAGTGGTCTTTAAGGTTCATCATTGACTGAAGTCCCGAAGCTATCTGCTGTAAAAGCATATCTCCATGACGATGTCCCAATCCATCATTAATATGCTTAAAATTATCTAAGTCAATAAATAATATTGCACCTTTTTTGTTATTCTGTATGGTTCTTTTTATCTCTTTTGGCAAATCAAGCTCACACTTCATTCTATTGTAAAGCCCCGTTAAAACATCATTATGCGCTTGATATTCTATCTTTTGTTGATTTTTCTTTTTTTGAGTAATATCAGTTATTGTACATACAAGTGCTTTGCTACCGTCTATCCATATCAAATCTGAAAACTTAACTTCAAACCATAAGCCTGATATGGAATCAAAGTGTTCCATGTAAAAATTACTATCTCTATCGTTATATTTTTTGCTAAAATACTTATCAATACACTCCTTAATTGTACGTCTTACTTCTTGTGAAGTACTTGCAATATAATTTTCCAAAAAAACTGAACCATCATTTTCACTACATACAATTATTCCTGAACCTATATTGCTCAATATATCTCTTAACACTTCATACGAAGCAATAAGTGAATTTTTAGTTACTTGTCTTTGTGCAATACTTTGTATAACTTTTGTTATTATATTAATAAAATTAAGTTCTGAATTGTCAAGTGTCAATTCATTTTGTGTATCAAATATTGCAAAATACATCTCAATTTCATCATTGACATATATAGGACTTGTAATACTTGTCTTTATTCCATACTCTTTCATCTGGTTACGGACATTTTTATCTAGTGTATTATTTGTATGTATACATACACTTATATCATCTGATATAAGAAGGAACTTTTCATAAGCCATTCCATCAATAAGTATTTCACTAGCATCTTCTCTTTTATAATCAACAAGTTTTATAAGACTCTTATGTCCTTCACTCAACTGTATAACACATAGATTAGTAACATCTAGATATTCTTGAGCTTTTTCAATAATTGTTCGGACAACTTCTGTAAATAACCCTTTACTTTCTAAAAGCTGTACAACATCTGTAAGTACTCTTTCCCTTAACTTATTTTTCTCCAACGCAACTAAAGCCCCCAATTAATTATAATTTTCACTTATACACCATTAATTAATATTCACATTAGCAGGTGTCATTTAAAGTTAATAATATTATAGCTTATTTTTGCAATTTTGAAAACACTATATAGTTAATTTCTACTTATAACTTAAACTATCATTTTTTAATAATATCAAGTAACACCTTATTTTTATTGTATAAAGCATTACAATTTAACTTTGTCTTTTTAAATATTTTTTAATTAATTATAATTGTATTAAATGACTATTCATGTTATTATTGTCAGTATTATGTGAATAAAAATAGAAACGAGGGAACTTATGGACTTTATAAAATACGACACCACTTTAAAAGCAAGTGGAAAAGAATATGAAAAAATTGTATTTTGGAACCGTTTTATTAGAAACCCAATTGAATTAATACTCACATGGCTTCCAGCTATTGCTTCTATTGTATTAATTTCTATGGGCTTTATTTCATCTTATATAGCCGTACTATATGCAGCATGTTGGTGCTACCCACTATACATATTTTTCTTTCAATTTAAAAATAGTGTATCATACCATTTAAAACATCGTGACCCATCAGAAGCTGCACCTTGTACAATCACACTTATGGAAAATGGCATACTAGCCGAAATTCCAGAATATGATATAATTACTAACTACGACTGGAATGAATTTACAACAATCTACAACAAATTCGGCTACTACATGATGTTTAACAAAGGCAAAATGATAGTAATGCTAAGACAAGCCGACATGTCCGAAGCCCAAAGAAACCAAGTCGGCGACTACATCAAGAAAAACATAGACATGAATAAATGTAAAGTACTATTTTAAAAAACTTATAATTTAAAAAAGGCTTGTCAATGTATTAACTTTTTAACAAAAGTAACATCGGCAAGCCTTTTTCAATCTCAAGCATGTGAGTTCAACAATCAGCAAGAACTACTTCCCACCAAAACACACAAGCAAAAACAAATGCCCTTTTTCTTTTTGCTACATCTCTAATTAAATCCAATCCACTTATTCATGAATTTATACCCTGCCTTTGATATTCCTCTTCCCACCTTACCTGGCAGATTAACAGTATACCCAAGAATTGAATATCTCAACATTCTATGAAGCCCTTTATCCCTTTTAGTATAATCCCAAAGTTCCTTTTTCTTAGCAAGGTTTTCTTCTGTTCCTGATATAATCAAGAATATAGATGACACCTCCATCATAATTCTTAGATAATTACGCATATACATTCTGCATTTATCATTTTTAATACTACTATCAAGAAAGAAATCTATCATTCTCTTTGTAACACTTATTTGCTGGTCAATCCTAGAAATCATTACAGTTTCATTAACAGACTGGTCATCTCTGCCAATGAAATATCTATAAAAATTAGTATTTACATAATACATCTTCTTGACCATTGGAAGTGGTTCAAACACAAATATATTGTCAACATAAAATGTATGCTTAGGAAGCTTGAGTCCACAATTTTTAAGAAGTTGTGTTCTATACACAACACTGTGCATAAGAATATATTGGTCAATTTTAAATTTTCCAATATCATTCCAACCAAATATCTGTTCTTCTGGAAATACATTATCATATTGTATAACCTTTTTCCTCTTAGCACCTACTTTTTCATACACATAGTTAGCAATAACCATATCCGGCTCACTGTCTTCATTAAATGACTTCAATACTGAAAGAATTTTCTTGTAACTTTTCTGGTCAACCCAATCATCACTGTCAACAACCTTAAAATACTTTCCTGTTGCGTTACGAAGTCCCGTATTAACAGCTTCTCCATGTCCACCATTTTCTTGATGAATAGCTTTTACTATAGTTGGATACTTAGCCTCATATTTTTTTGCAATTTCAAATGTATTATCTTTCGTAGAACCATCATCAACAATTATAACTTCAACATCTTCTCCACCAGTTAATACTGATTTTATACATTTTTCCATATAATCAGCAGAATTATAACATGGTATAGCAAATGATAATATCTTCATAATTAAACTAGTTTAAAACCATTCCCTTTCTTTTTAATTATTACATTCTATCAGGACATTCAATTGCAAGTAAATCTATACACTGTTCAAGTATTGCCTTTGTTATGCTGATTAATGCAATATAACCTTTTTGCTTATCTTTATCACTTTCTGTAAGTATCTTTGTATCATGATAGAAGCCATTAAACGCATTAGAAATCTCATAAATATACTGACATATTCTATGTGGTGCATTATCCATATATGCTGACTTAATTACATCATGGAACTTAATAAGTGCAAGTTCAAGGTTCTTTTCACTATTTGCTAAAGCTGGATTGAGTTTTAAATTCTCAATATCTCCACCATTTTCTTTATATTTAGCAAGAATTGACTTAATTCTTACAATTGTATACAAGATATATGGACCTGTATTTCCTTCAAAAGAAGCAAATCTTTCAACGTCAAATACATAATCCTTTGAAGCCTGATTAGATAAATCTCCATACTTTAAAGCCGCAAGACCTACAATCTTAGCTGTATTTTTAGCTTCTTCTTCTTCCATAGTCCTATTTTCTGTAATCTTTTTGTATACAGCCTCATCAATATCTGCAATTAAATGTTCAAGACGCATTACACCGCCAGAACGTGTCTTAAATGGCTTACCGTCTTTTCCATTCATTGTACCAAAACCTAAAAATACAAGCTTAGTATCAGGCTTTACAATTCCTGCTTTTTTAGCTACTCTAAACACTTGTGTAAAATGAAGTTCTTGTCTTTTATCTGCAAGATAAATGTATTCGTCTGGATTAAATAACTTCTCTCTTTCAACCATTGTCGCAAGGTCGGAAGTTGCATAAAGAGCTGCTCCATCTGATTTTCTTACAATACAAGGTGGAAGTTCTTTTGTGTCCGTATCTTCTTGAATGTCAACTACCATAGCACCTTGACTTTCGTAAGCAATTCCCTTATCAATCATATCCTGTACCATATCTGGTATATATGGCTGTGCATCACTTTCACCTTTCCAAAGGTCAAAATGTACATTAAGATTGTCATAGTTCTTCTTTAAATCTGCCTTAGAAACATTCATAATGTGCTTCCAAATAGCAGTACAAGCCTTATCTCCACTTTGAAGCTTAAGTGTTGATGTATGCGCTCTTTCCTTAAATGCTTCATCTTCTTTAGACTTAGCACTTGCCGCAGGATATATTTCTTCAAGCTCTGATATTGTAAATGGTGCTTCTTTTGGATACTCTCCTTCAAAGCTTTCATCGAAATATGGAAGTTCAGGCTTTCTATCTCTTAATTCTTCAATAATAAGTCCCATTTGAAGTCCCCAGTCGCCAAGATGTACATCGCCTGTAACGTTATTTCCTGCAAACTTTTGTATTCTTTTGATACTTTCACCGATAACAGCAGAACGAAGATGACCTACATGTAAAGGCTTAGCCGCATTAGCTCCGCCGTAGTCTACAATAACATTTTTCTTTTCTTCACCAGTTGTAAAGCCAAACTTTTCTGCAACTGCCATATCATTTACATAATCAGCTAGAAATTGCTCTGATACAATTATATTAATAAAACCCGGTTTAACACTTTCAATACTCTTAAATGCCGAATTACCTTGTAACTTAGCAACAACCTCATCAGCTATCATAAATGGTGCTTTATGATATTCTTTAGCTGCCGCCATCGCTCCATTACACTGAAATTCACATAAATCTGGTCTGTTAGAAACAGTTACTTTTGCGTACTTTTCATCATATCCACACTCAGTAAATGCTTCTTTTATCTTATCTGTGATAAGTTCAATCATAGTATTCATTAATGACATTCCTCCATACTCGCATATTATATAAAGATATACTCTGTTTTTATGTTTTCTCTAATATTAAATTCATTCTATATATCTTAACACATTTCAACCATATCAGGCAAGTTGTTACATATACTTTATTTATATAATATAAAATACAAAAAAATTTAATTTATAAAAAAGATTGTAAACACTACCTTAAAATATATTCAAGGTAATGCCTACAATCCATCTTTAATATTTAATATAGTTTAACTAACACTAAGACTTTCACTATCAATCATTCCCAGACACTTATTTAATACTATTTACTAAAAATAAATACTAGAACTTAATTCATAGTGTTATTTATTTAATATTTAGCCTTCATAAAGTCTAAATATTTCAATTAATTCCTTAAGTCTTTGAGCCTGTGCTGCAAGTTCTTCACTACTTGCTGAGCTTTCTTCTGCCATAGCTGTATTTTCTTCTACAACTGCTGCAATCTGGTCGGCTGCCTGTAAAATTTGCTCTAAAGCTTCCGCTTGAGTTGCAGATGCTTCTGATATTTCTGCAATGTCAGAAACAAGCTTATTAGTCTTATCTGCTGATTCTGCCAACTGATTAGATGCAGCATCAACAATTCTCTTACCATTGTCAACAGCATCAATTGTATTAGCAATTAATTCTGTTGAATTCTTAGCAGCTTCTGCACTTTGAGTTGCAAGTGTACCTACTTGAGTAGCAACAACTGCGAAGCCCTTACCAGCTTCACCTGCTCTTGCAGCTTCGATTGAAGCATTAAGTGCAAGAAGATTAGTCTGTGAAGCGATATCGTTGATAGTGCCAATAATTGAGCTAATCTGTGTAGAGCTTTCATTAATAACTTCCATAGCATCTACAACCTTCTTCATATTGTCAGTACTTGAAATCAAGTTATTACCAACTGACTTAGCAACTTCATTAGCCGCCTTTGCTACATCAGCATTTCTACTAACTTCTTCTGATACATTTGTAATTGTAGCCTGTAATTCTTCAACCGCACTTGATTGGTCTGTTGCACCTTCTGTAATAGACTGTGCACCTTGTGAAATATTATCAGCATTAGCTGAAACCTGCTCTGATACCACATTAATCTCTGTTAATGTCTTTGAAATATCTGTTACAACTGAGAATAAAGAAGTCTTAATCTCAGCAAATTCACCAGGATACTCTGTATTAGGACTAATCTGGAAGTTATTTTCAGCCATATCCTTTAATACAGCCTTCATATCCTTAATAATACTTCTAAGTGTTGCTGCCGCCTCAGAAAAGGCATCAGCAAGCAGACCAATCTCATCATCACTTTCAGCTTCAATAGTAATATCAAAATCACCATTCTTTAACTGTGTAGAAGCTTCTACTACTACATCAATTGGCTTAATATACTTACGAAGCAGACGCATTGTAAAGTAAACTATAAATATAACTGCAACAATTGAAGTAACAATCATAAGAACTAAAAGAAGATATGTATTACTATATAAGTCTGTTCTATTAAGTGCGCTTGCTGCCCACCATGTCTGACTTTCAACTGTTATTGGTGAATAGTAACGTACAACCTTTGAACCTGTATCCTTCTTAGTAGTTACATTAAAAGCCTTACCTGTATCTAATCCACTCTGAATCTTCTTATAATCAGAAGTTGATATTAAACTACTTAAGTTCTCACCAAGATAGTTTGTTGATTCACTGTCATAAATAATAACACCATCATTTGTTAATACATCAACATATAAAGACTTGAAGTTTTCTTGCTCAGAGTCAAGAATACTAAACTGTTCAACATTGATATCTACCACGATAACACCCTTAACTGTGTTATTATATAAAATAGGCCATGAAGCTGTAACCATTGTAACGCCCTGGTCTTCATAAGGGTCTGTAAATACTGTATTCTTAGTATTCTTAGCTTCTGTATAGTAGCTTTGTGTACTATATTCTGAATAACTACCATAGCTTTGACAACTCTTCTTTGCAGCATCAGACTCACTTACATAGATTGAATAATCAGTCTTTGCTGGGTCAAAAGCATTTGGCTCAAAGAATACACCAATACCAGTAATAGCACTACCACTTGATACTGATGACCAAGCATTGTAAAGAATGAAATCTTCTACCTGCTTGTTAATTCTTTGTAACTGAATGTCGTATAATGCACTCTTTTCTGTTTCACCAGTGTATCCATTTTGGTCTTGTATCTTATATGCGTCTTCGATATAAGCTTGAATGTTAGAAGCTGTATTAGCTGCCACATCTACTACTGATTGAACATTCTGTCCATTCTTTTCTGCGAGTCCTATAAACTCATCATTAATACTGTTAGAAAGGAAATTACTACTAAGTCCTACACTTATGGCAACAAGAGCTATCATACATACAACAACTAGTACTCCGATAGCCGATGCTGTCTTCTTTGCCAAGCTACCACTATTAAATAAATTCTTTTTCTTTTTTTTCAAATCATCTGCCATACTTTACTCCTCCTACATCTTAATTCACGCAGCTTAACTATATAGTCCTTATAGCCAGATTATATATGCTGTATGTTTGCAATTTATAATAACTGTTTAATAATTATTCAATATAAATAATATAAAACACTTATTAACTCTTTTGAAAAAGTAATTTCCCTCTAATGTTGTTGCCCCTCTATATCTTTCAGCATTAATTTACTCTATTTCAAATATTGTAATTTTTTATTGATGTTCATTTATATAGTCTTCTAATATCTGCGCTGCCATGCCAATTAATTCCTTGCAAGGTCGCTTCTTGTAATACTCTTGTGTCCTTGCTTCTGGCACTGGTGACTGTTCTTTAACTGACAATCCAAGAAGTTCTCTACATACGATTGATTTGTTTTTTTGTTCAAATGTATGCGCCAGCTCTTGAATTACTGAATAATGATTAGCTTTAATCTGCCCCGTTTCTGGTGTACTATATCCATATAGATATCCTGCCACAATAAACATACCACTGACACTTCCACAAACTTCTCTTAATCTTCCCATTCCCCCGCCGAATGAAGAACTAATTCGTATAAGAGAATCTGTGTCAACATCTATAATATCGGCAAATGCAAGCACAACCGACTGCGCACAATTGTAACCTTTGAGAAAATTATTCATTGCAAGCTCGCTTCTTGAAACTTTCTTAACATTCACTTCTTTACACTCCCCCTGAACAAGCTGTCTTTCAACACTATCTTTGTTGATATCTTGTAATAAAATATTGTCTTGTTCTGAATAAGCTTCATTAACTTTTTGTTGCGCATTTTGTGCTAAATAAGCCTTTTTTTCCAATTTTTCTTTCATAATACCTTCTCTTTTAGTATTTCAAAAAACTTCTTTAATAACTTTTCTCACCACTATTCCATGTAGTGCAATTGTACCGCTAAATTAATACTATTGCAACCACTTTATTTTTATTTATTTAATATTGTTTAGGAAATTTTTACGAATATCAATCAAATCCGCCAACTTTTCAATCATTTTTAATCAATTCCCAAACACGACGTTGGAGTAAGCAATCAGCGACACCAATTTAACATCAATTTTATTTTTTATCCCACTCCCCAAAAATTCATATTTTATAAGTCAACTAAAGCCCCGTTAAGCTAGCAGTATTGTATAAAGCAATGAAATAAAAGCCTATATTTGTATGACAGTAGCGAACACTCTTGTTCGATAATGACATACAAATATAGACTTTTGTCCTTTCACTGGTGTGTGAATGTTTTATACAATACTGATAGCTTTCACAGCTTAAAATCACAAAAATATGAACTCTATTCTGTCCTTAATGCTGTCACAGGGTCTTTCTTTGCCGCATTTTTAGCAGGAATAAGCCCCCCAATAAATGTAAGCACCATACTAAGAATTATAAGCACCACCGCACTAACTGGTGGAAGTGCCGCATTTACCGAAGTCGACTTCGTAACTGCATGTATAATACTATTACTTGGAATTAACAACAACAATGTAATAGCAATACCAATTATTCCCGAACAGAAACCAATAATAAAAGTTTCTGCATTAAATACTTGCGAAATATTTCTCTTAGAAGCTCCAATTGCTCGAAGAATACCAATTTCCTTAGTTCTTTCAAGTACAGAAATATAAGTAATAATACCAATCATAATAGAAGAAACCACAAGAGATACTGCCACAAATGCTACTAATACATAAGTTATTACATTAATAATAGTAGTAACACTACTCATAAGAAGTCCAACATAATCTGTATAACTTATCTTATCTTCTTCATTAGCACCCTCATTATATTTCTTAATACAATCAGATACAGCATCTTTATCTTCAAAACTATCTACATAAATATTAATAGCTGATGGTGCATCATAGCTTATAACACCAAAGCTATCCATATTATCATCATATGTTCCTGTTGAAACATAAGTATTATATATAGAAAGAAGTGTTTCATCATCAGGATTTTGTAAATATGAGTCAAGCATTTCAGCTTGCTGTGCTTCACTCATCGCCATCATTTGATTATACATCTGCTGATTGTCAGCATATATCATCTGTATCATATTTTTAAACATAGAAGCCTTATCACTTACGCCCAAATTAGCAAGATATACTTTAGCATCTGCAATCTTAGCATTGTCATCAGCAGGAGAAAATGCCATTCCATTTATCACATTAATATCCTTGTTTTCTCTTTGAGCCTTAACAACATCACTCTTATCTGCATAATCAATAAGATAATCTGTAAGAGCCTTTGTATAACCAATAGCACTGTTAATAAGTGCATTGTCGTTATCATCATTTTGTCTTACAACACCGACAACCTTAAGCTTTAAGCCATCTGCTACTATATCCTTCAACTTTGCAGTATCATTTGAAATAGACTTGTAATTTCCACTGTCATCTTTTACATAAGTGTCACTAGCTGGCACAAGATAATATTCCTTATTGCATATATCTTCATAAGATAACTTAAGTGTATCCATTGTCACTTCTTCGCTCGCGTCAATCTTCTTCATAATATCCTTATATTCAGAAGTTGGAAGTATTCCAAGCTGATAAAGAACTGCTGACGAAATCTCGTTATTCTTATTAAGCACCATTACAACTTCATCATAAGCTGATGGCCAATTGCCATAAAGTACATCGTAAGAGTCTGTTACTGCCTTACTTACTGAAGCCTGTTCACTTCCTGGGAGAAGCTCTGTAAAATTATTACTCTTTGTAGTTGTACCCATAGACATTGACATTCCACCATAAGACGATGACATATCTGCCATCATATTTGTAGCAGAAGCCGAATTATTACTTCTCAATGTACTACCATCTGTATTTACAAATGTTCCTTCTGAGTCATAAGTAAATACATCAAACTTAGTATTGTAAGAATAAACGATACCATTTTCTCTAATATACTTATTAATCTCACTGTCAGAATTATCAAGATACTTCTTAAACTCAGTTAAGTTATTCTTTGTAAAACTTGTTGTAATACTAGAAGCCATCTCAATATCCTTGCCATTAGAATACACTCCGTCAAGCTCGTGATTTACCGCCTGCGTATCGTCCATAGAAGACTGCCCCTTCTGCATAATGCTAGTAAGGTCAATGGTTTCTGCTTCTATTGAGATTGGATAAGAAGTCATCGTACTTTTTTGTATATCAGTTATATAAGTATTCACTCCATTTGAAAATGATAAAATAAGAGCAATTCCTATAATACCAATCGAGCCTGCAAACGCCGTAAGAAATGTCCTACCCTTTTTTGTCCTTAGATTGTTAAATGACAACGACAGCGCTGTAAGTATCGACATTGATGACTTACCCATGTTTTTATGCTGTGGCTCTTGTAGCTTTTCTTTTTCTATGTCAAATGGAGCTGTATCATCAACTATATGACCATCTTTTACTCTTACAATTCTTGTAGCGTAATCCTCGGCAAGCTCTGGATTGTGAGTTACCATTACAACAAGCCTATCTTTTGCGACTTCCTTTAAAAGCTCCATTACTTGAACACTTGTTTCAGAGTCAAGCGCACCTGTTGGCTCATCGGCAAGCAAAATATCAGGATTATTAACTAATGCTCTAGCAATCGCAACTCTTTGCATTTGTCCGCCCGACATCTGATTAGGTCGTTTGTGAAGCTGATTGCCAAGTCCTACCTTTTCTAGTGCTTCTTTAGCTCGCTTTCTTCTTTCAGTACGACTTATACCAGAAATAGTAAGCGCAAGCTCTACATTTGAAAGCACCGATTGATGTGGTATAAGATTGTAACTTTGGAATACGAAACCAATTGTGTGATTTCTATAAGAGTCCCAATCCCTGTCCTTATATTTTTTAGTGGAAATACCATTGATAATAAGGTCGCCACTGTCATATCTGTCAAGACCGCCGATAATATTAAGAAGTGTAGTCTTACCAGAACCCGATGGGCCTAGAATTGCTACGAACTCATTATCCCTTAGATTAAGCGACACGTTATCAAGCGCCGTCTGCACCAAATCACCAGTCTTATACTTTTTGCAAATATTTTGTACTTGAAGCATATATTCCTCATTTCTAATTATTTATTTTTACTTTTTATATTCCAAATTCATATTCACAATTCACTTTTATCTATTATCTACAATATTATTACTCATATTGCAGTTTATGCAAAAATGGCTTTTCTTAATATAAATTAATTTGCCTCACTTATTATTTATCACAATAAGAAATCATATTATCAATAGTATTGAATAGTAATTTAAAATATACAATCTGGAAATACAAAAAATAATCTAAGTAAGTTTAAAATTCAACTTACTGCCTTGTGCAATAAAAATTTTAAACCCACTTAGTTGATGTTAAAATTTTAACAAGTTGTTTTAATCTTCGTAATCCATGCACATTCTTACCTGCATAAATGGTCTTACAAATGTATCTGCTACATGAACGTGAGCAGGGTTCTTTTGATATGCCTTTAATGCTTCTTCGCTTTCAAGCTCAGAGTCAAGCATAATATCACAAGTAGAAGAAGCTAAACCATCAATAATTACATTACATTTAACAAGCCCATCAACAACACCAACAAGCCCTTCTAAGTTCTTTTTTACATTTTCCTTAATCTGCTGTTTTTCTTCTTCTGTCTTTTCTTCTTTAATTTTCCATAAAATCATATGATGTACCATTTCTTATTTCCTCCAAAAATATGTTTTTTACAAATTATAATATACCAAACTGACGTACTTGTATACTTATCACACCCAAAATTTATATTAGTTTAAGATTAGCCTTAAAATTTTAATACTATTATTGACATTTCAACCATATACAATGTAAACTTGTCGTTGTTACAAATCTTCATATTTTCTATTTCAATAAATTTTAAAAAAAATAGATATCAGTAATATATAAACTAAATGCACCATTAAAAGAACAATTTTCTATATTTGTATGACCGTAGCGAACTCACTTATTCGATAATGGCATATAAATATAGGAAATTGTACTTTTACTGGTGTGTGTATTTATATATTACTGATAGCAAAAATATAAAATATGAAAATTTCAAAAATATTATGAAAGGAAATATTTTAAATGATACGATTAATATTAATTGTACTCTACATAATCCTACACGCCATATTTGGTATCATATTACTACCGCTGTGTTGGATTATTGGTAAGATTAATCCTCAAGCCAAAGACAAGCTTTCATTAGGAATAATCAAAGTTACATTTAAAATGATTTTGTTTATCTCTGGAGTTAAGACCACCGCTATCGGAGTTGAAAACATTCCAACTGATGAACCTGTTCTTTTCATTGGCAATCACAGAGGTTTTTATGACATAATCGTTTCTTATACATATATGAAACGTCCTACAGGTTACGTTGCTAAAAAAGAAATGAACAAATTTCTCTATGTAAGACGATGGATGAAAAACATTCAATGCCTATTTCTTGACAGAGAAAATATGAAAGAAGGCTTAAAAACTATTCTTAAAGGAATTGATAATATAAAAAATGGAATTTCAGTATTTATCTTTCCAGAAGGTACAAGAAATAAAGGTGACGGTATACAACCATTTCACGCAGGAAGCTTTAAATTTGCCGAAAAAACCAACTGTAAGATTATACCTGTAGTACAAAACAACACAGACGCAGTATTTGAAAGACAACTTCCACGCATAAAAAAGGCACATACTGTAATTGAATTTGGCAAGCCAATAGATATTACACAATTCTCAAGAGAAGAACGCAAACAAATTCACGAATACACAAGAAATGTTATGATTGAAATGTACGAAAAAAACAAGACTTTAGTGTAGTCTTGTACTTTCCAAATTTTTCACACTATGATATAATAGATAAATCTTATAAATTATTATTAGGAGGAAATACCAATGCCAGTTTGGGTAACAGTATTATTAGTTATTTTGGCTATATTGCTTGTTGCATTTATCGCACTTATGATTTTTGGAAACAAGCTCCGTAAAAAGCAGGAAAGCCAGCAAGCACAGATTGACGCAGCAAAGCAAGTCATGTCGATGTTAGTTATTGATAAAAAGAAAATGAAGCTAAAAGACGCAGGGCTTCCTAAGATGGTTATTGACCAGACACCTAAGTATTTAAGAGGAAGCAAAATGCCAATCGTAAAAGCTAAGATTGGTCCAAGAGTTATGACTCTTATGGCAGACCCTCAAGTTTTTGACCTTATCCCTACTAAAGCTGAAATTAAAGCCGAAGTAAGTGGTATCTACATCACTGGTATTAAGTCTGTAAGAGGTGGCAAGATTGTTACACCTGAAAAGAAACAAAAAGGACTTAAGAAGTTTTTTAACAAGAATAAATAAACCAGCCAACACTTAAATATTATAAGATATTATTAATGACTGTCGTACATAACTAATCTTTGTTCGGCAGTCTTTTCTATTACAATTACTATTTTTGTATTTTACAATAAATTGTGCAGGCAAACTGATATGATATTAAAAACAATTTTTTAAGATAGGAGTTATTTTATGCGTAATTTGACATTATTAACAGATTTATATGAACTTACAATGATGCAGGGTTATTTTAAAACAGGAAATAACCGTACTGTAATATTTGACGCCTTTCATAGAAAGAACCCTTGTGACGGAGGATATTCTATTTCTTGCGGTCTTGACCAAGTAATTGACTACATTAACAATCTTCATTTTACAGAAGACGATATAACTTACCTTAGAAGCCTTAATATATTTGATGAAGACTTCCTTGAATACCTTGCCAACTTCAAATTCACTGGTGATATTTATGCTATTCCAGAAGGTTCAGTAATGTTTCCAAAAGAACCTATCGTAAAAGTTATAGCTCCTATTATGGAAGCACAGCTTGTTGAAACTGCCATTCTTAACATAATCAACCACCAAAGCCTTATTGCTACAAAGGCAGCTAGAGTGTGTTACGCAGCTCAAGGTGATGGAATTATGGAATTCGGTCTTAGACGAGCTCAAGGACCTGACGCAGGTATTTATGGAGCAAGGGCAGCAGTTATCGCAGGTTGTATTGGAACAAGTAATGTATTAGCAGGTCAGATGTTCAACATTCCAGTTAAAGGAACTCATGCACATAGCTGGATTATGAGCTTCCCAGATGAATACACAGCCTTTAAGACTTACGCAGACCTTTATCCTAATGCTTGTATTCTTCTTGTTGACACTTACGACACACTCCGCTCTGGTGTACCTAACGCAATAAAGGTATTTACAGAAATGAGAAATGCGGGCATTGAACTTAAAGGTTATGGAATTAGACTTGACTCTGGTGACTTAGCTTACCTTACTAAGAAAGCTAGAAAAATGCTTGACAATGCAGGCTTTGAAGATGCTATTATTTCAGCTTCAAGTGACCTTGACGAATACCTTATTGACTCATTAAAGACACAAGGCGCACAGATTACTTCATGGGGTGTTGGTACTAACCTTATTACTTCAAAAGACAATCCAGCCTTTGGCGGTGTATACAAGCTCGCCGCTGTTATGGGTGATGATGGAAAATTTATTCCTAAGATTAAAGTATCTGAAAATTCCGAAAAGATTACTAATCCGGGAAATAAGACTGTATACAGAGTATATGACACTAATGGTATGATTAAAGCTGACCTTATTACTCTTGCTGATGAAAAATATGATGAAACAGAACCACTCCTTTTATTTGACCCAATTGAAACATGGAAAAAGACACTCCTTGAACCGGGTGAATATACAATGCGTGAAATTATGGTTCAAGTATTTAAAAATGGAGAATGTGTATACACAACACCAGAAGTTATGGATATTCAAGCATACTGTAAGAAAGAATTAGCAACAGTATGGGACGAAACAAAGCGACTTATCAATCCTCAAGAAGTACACGTTGACCTTTCAAAGCCATTATATGATATCAAGCACGAACTTCTTAATAATTATGGAAGAGATTAATTTTTGAGTTTTCATATTTTATTTTTAGGTTTTGAAGCTAGTAGCATTATATAAGCAAACACACAAATTTTTTAATTTATCACAATAGTCGCTAAGTTCTTATGCAAGCATGGACTTTCACTAATTGTTCGCAAAAAATATGGGCTATCGCATTAATGAAGATTTAATTCTTCTTATTGCGACAGCCCATTTCTAAATTAAAGGTTCACATTTAAAGTAGTGAAGCACTTAAAATGAATAAAATAACGTGAGTTCGACAAAAACACCTATGCAGAAATGGTAGTACCTAACTGTATAGATGGCTTCTTTGGTAAAAATGAGTATGCAACAAGCCCTGACACAACATTTGTTACAAAGTTACTTATACTTCTGTGCCTAGAATGTTCTA
>URYE01000014.1 GCA_900551945.1 uncultured Eubacterium sp.
GTTTATATTTGTATGCCATTATCGAACAGGGGTGTTCGTTATTGTCATACAAATATAGATGGCTGTTCTTTTAATGGTGCATTTAATTTATATACTACTGTTATCTTACGAAAGTTTTTTGGCGTACAAAATAACAACCTGTTTATTATATAAGTTTATTTGAGTAAAAAATACAAAAACTCAATGGAGTGGGGAGTTGATTGCGGGGCGTTTTTATTTTATAATGAATTGGAAGTATGTTTTGGAAATGGAGATATTATCGTGAATAGTGAATTAAACAGTTGTTTTAATAATATATGTGAAAATATTAATGTAAGACAGAATGTAAGTAAGATAAGGGCGCTTATTAAGCAGGAAGCTTGTTTTGATGAATTTGTAAAGTGTATTTTGGGTAGGGAAGATATTCTGATTAAATTGCTTATGAGTGATGATGCTAAGACTAGGAAGAATGTGGCGTTGCTTATCGGGGATATTGCTGGGGCATATTTGGGAGATGGTATGGCAGATACATTTATGAGTGAATTGTACAAGGCTTATAAAGATGAAATGCAACTTTTTGTAAAGGCTTCTTATTTGCAGGCGTTGAGTAACTTTGATTATAGGTATTATGTGGATAGTTTAAAGAGTGAGCTTGAACGTCTTACTACGTTTTCTTGTGATGTTGCTGATAAAAAACACATTGATGAACAAATTCGAGTTATTTCAGATATGATTGTTAGTATAGAAGGTGTAAGAAAGCATGAATTTACTGGCTTTGATGTGCTTTCTAATGTTGTACTTACAACTAATAGAAGATATGTTGATACAGTAAAAGAACAGCTTCTTGAGCTTGATGGCGTTGACGAAAAGTGTGTTAAGACATTTTCAGCAGGCGTTATGATGGCTACGGATAGAATAGCTGAGATTATGACAATAAGAACTTTTGATGAGTTGCTTTTTAGAGTTGCGGGTATAACAGTGCTTAATAGTGATGTTAATAAAGCGGCAGAGCAGGTGGCTAATAGTGCTTTACTTAAGTTCCTTAATAAAAGACACAATAATAAGGATAACAGACCGTATTATTTTAGAGTTGAGTTAAAGTCTAAAATGGATATGAAAGCAAAAAGTAACTTTGTTAAGAAGTTTTCATCACAACTTGAAGGTTTTACAAATAGACAGCTTATTAACAGCAAGTCAGATTATGAGTTTGAGTTAAGACTTATTGAGAATAAAGAGGGCAGTTTTAATTGTATGATTAAGCTTTATACAATTAAAGATGAAAGGTTTGCTTATAGAACAGAAAGTACTTCGACTTGTCTAAAGCCAGTTAATGCAGCTCTTATTGTGGAGCTTGCAAAGGCTTATATGAAAAGTGATGCACAGGTGCTTGACCCATTCTGTGGCTCGGCAACACTTCTTATTGAAAGAAATAAAAAGATATTAGCTAACACTTCTTATGGTGTTGATATTAGTGGTGACAATATAGTTAAAGCTAAGATTAATACAGAAAATGCAGGGCAGATTATTCATTTTATTAACAAGGATTTCTTTGAATTTACACATACATATCTTTTTGATGAAATAATAACAGATATGCCATTTGAAACTTCTAATAAGTCAAAAGGTGATATAAAGCAGATTTACAAGCAATTTTTTGCAAATGCTAGGAATTATCTTAAGGGTGATGGCAGAATAATTATGTATACGCACAATCGTGAGTTTGTAAAGGAATTTGCTAATGTTTCGGGGTTTTATGTGTTAGAGCATAAGATAATACTTGAAAAGGCGGGAACGGATTTATTTATTCTTCAAGTTAGATAGATTAATTTTAGGTTGTGAAGCTATCAAGCTTATATAAATACACACACTAGAAAAAGGACAATTACCTATATTTATATGCCATGTATCGAACAAGTTTGTTCGCTATTGTCATACAAATATAGGTAATTGTTCTTTTTAATAGTGCATTTAATTTATATAAGCCTGCTAGCTTACGGGAGTTTATTGAAGTAAATCCTGTTGTTTTTTTATACAATCACTTTCCAATATGTTTGGAAGAATATAAGATTAATGGGCTTTCAATAAGATTTTCACTATTAATTATTTATACGAATAAATTAACAATAGTGTAAGGCTTGTATTGAAGCTTATATTTATATTATATTTTAGATATTAGTGTTAAATGAGTGAATAAGTGGTTGGGGATTGTATTAAATTTTATCATAGGGTAAGATAAGAATTGCCATTGTAGTTTTGAAATGTTATAATACAAGAACGCAAAAAGTGCGTATGAATGGAGGGCAGAAAAGATGGGAAGTGCGAGTGCGCAAAAGAAAACGAATGGCGCAAGTAAAAGTACAACCAGAAGTAAAAATACATCAAAATCAAATACAACAGCAAAAAAAAGTTCTACAGCAAAAAGAAAAACATCACAAAAGAGTAGTAGTAGAACTAAAAAAGAAGAACAAATTCGTAAAGATGAAGTAAGAGATAATGTAATTGTACTTGCAATGATAGCCTGTACAATTATTTTACTGTTAAGTAATTTTAATCTGGCAGGTGTTATAGGTGCTAAGATTAAGTGGCTTATGTTTGGATTAGTAGGTGTAGTTGGGTATATTTTCCCGATAGTTATGATGGGAATAGTATTTGTACTTTTGTCTAATCGCGACCATATTGAGGTTGCAAGGATTAAGTCAATAGCTGTTTTAGTTCTTATGCTTATGGTTTCGTCAGGGTTACAAAGAGTTACAAATAGACCTGTAATAAAGGTGTCTACACCGGGGGATTTCTTTAATTATTCAGCACAATCAAAACTTGGTGGTGGCTTTTTTGGAGGGATAGTTTGTAAGTTATTAAGCCTTTTAGGAATGTGGGGAACTATGGTGGTTATTATTTTGATATCTGTAATATGTCTAATTATAATCACTGAGAAATCTTTTATAGATGGAATGAAAAATGTTCATAAAAAAGGTACAAGAATGATACATGCTGTAAAGCAAGATTATGATATATACAAAGAATATTCATTTTCAAGATTAGAGTCTGAAAAGGAAGAAATGTCAGAGGAAGAATATCTTGCAATAAGGCGTGAAAGAACTAAACAACGTCTTGAAAAAAGGCAAAATAAAAAGAAAAAGCCACCAAGAACAGAAAGAAAATACGTTGGTGTGACAAAGGATACTAAGCTTAAAAAACAAGAACAACCAGTTGATAAGATAAATGTTCATGAAATTAAAGTTGATAACAATACAATAAATGATAAGTATAGTAATGATATATATGATGCGAGCTCTGTGCCAGATACATCATATAAGGAATATAGTAATCAGGAATACCAACATATACTTCAACAATTACCAGATACAAATGTTGATAATGAAGAAGAATTTATACATAGTGTATCTGAAAAGTTAGAAGAAACTGCAGATAGGCTACAAAAAGAAGTGTTATATGATACAATAAATGATAACGTATCAAAAGACAATTCAATTATTGATATTTCAGATATTTATAATGATGATATGTACAGAAATGATGAATATTCTGACGATATATATTCAGAGCCGGTACATCAAAATATATCAAAAGAAATGCCAGTAAATAAAGAGAATGTACATCAAAGCTCATTGTCAAAAGAATTTGAAAATAATTCAAATGCAGATTATACAAATACACAAGACTATGACAGTAAAGACGAATATCAAGATGATGTATATGAAACTATTCAGCCAGATTATATTGACAAGCAATATAACAAAAATGCTTATAATTCTTATGAGCAAAATACAGAAGTTAAAGACAATGCACCAATAGCTCAAAGTGAAAATATAAGTAATACAACACAGCAAAATAATAAAGAAGTAAATTCAACACAGTTAGAACACACTAACGATGGTGGTGAAAAATTAGAACCATTAGTTGTTAAAGAAGATAACACGCCAGAGAAAAAGCCGTATATATTTCCACCGATACATCTTCTTAATAGGGGAAATAGTAAAAATGGTGCTGACCAAATGGCAGAAAAGAAAGAAACAGCTAAAATACTTCAACAGACATTACAAAATTTTGGAGTAAAAATTACTATTACAGATATAAGCTGTGGGCCATCTGTTACAAGATATGAATTTCAGCCAGAAATGGGTGTTAAGGTAAGTAAGATAGTATCGTTAGCTGACGATATTAAGCTTAATCTTGCAGCAGCAGATATAAGAATTGAAGCACCAATTCCGGGAAAGGCAGCAATTGGAATAGAAGTTCCAAACAAAGAGCCGGGAAGTGTACTGTTAAGAGATATTATTGAAACAGATGTGTTTAAAAATAACAAGTCAGCAGTAGCATTTGGTGTTGGTAAAGATATTGCGGGCAATACAATTGTAGCAGATATTGCAAAAATGCCACATGTGCTTATTGCAGGTGCAACAGGTTCTGGTAAGTCAGTGTGTATCAATACTATTATTATGAGTATTTTATACAAGGCAGACCCAGAAGATGTAAAGCTTATTATGGTTGACCCAAAGGTGGTTGAACTTAGTGTATACAATGGAATACCACATCTTATGATACCAGTTGTTACTGATTGTAAGAAGGCAGCAGGCGCACTTAACTGGGCAGTTGCGGAAATGGAATTAAGATATAAGAAGTTTGCAGAGGTTGCCGTTAGAGATATTAAAGGCTACAATGCTAAGATTGCAAGTATGCCAGTAGCAGATGGCGAAGAACCTAGAAAGAAAATGCCACAGCTTGTAATTATAATAGACGAGCTTGCAGATCTTATGATGGTAGCACCGGGAGATGTAGAAACTGCTATATGCCGTCTTGCACAGCTTGCAAGAGCCGCAGGAATCCATCTTGTAATTGCAACACAAAGACCATCTGTAAATGTAATTACAGGACTTATTAAAGCAAATGTTCCATCAAGAATTGCATTTGCAGTATCTTCAGGGGTAGACTCAAGAACAATTATAGACATGAATGGTGCAGAAAAGCTGTTAGGAAAAGGGGATATGTTATTCTATCCATCAGGTTATCCAAAGCCTATAAGAGTACAAGGTGCATTTGTTTCTGACGAAGAAGTGTCAAGAGTAGTTGATTTTTTGAAGGAACAGGTGCAAAATGATAATGTATACAATGAAGATATTCAAAATGAGATAACTTCTGCTGAATTTACATCAGTTGGTTTAACAGAAAATAAAAAAGAAGAAAAAGACGCTCTATTTGCAGAAGCAGGCAAGTTCTTTATAAAAAATGACAAAGGTTCAATAGGAATGTTGCAAAGGTATTATAAAATTGGCTACAATAGAGCAGCAAGGCTTATAGACCAACTTACGTTCGCAGGTGTTGTAGGACCAGAAATGGGTACTAAGCCTAGAAAAGTTCTTATGACAGAACAAGAATTTGAAGAATATCTAAAAAACAATAACTAAGCCATAAGGCGGAAAAGAGGACAAAATGGGAGTAAAGAGTGATATTGAAATTGCACAGGAAGCAAATATGTTAAACATAGCAGATGTTGCTGCTAAGATAGGCGTTACACCAGATGAGCTTGAAATGTATGGCAAATACAAGGCAAAGCTTAGTGATGAGCTTTTAAAGAAGTGCGACAATATGGAAGATGGTAAACTTATTCTTGTAACAGCTATTAATCCAACTCCAACAGGAGAAGGAAAGACTACAATAAGCATAGGTCTTACAGAAGCTCTTTGCAAGATGGGTAAGAAAGCTATTTCAGCATTAAGAGAGCCATCACTTGGACCTTGCTTTGGTATTAAAGGTGGTGCAGCAGGTGGCGGTTATGCTCAGGTAGTACCCATGGAGGACTTAAATCTTCACTTTACAGGTGATTTTCATGCTATAACATCAGCTAACAATCTTTTAGCAGCTATGCTTGACAATCATATTCATCAAGGAAATGCTTTAAGAATTGATACAAAGAAAATTGTATGGAAAAGATGTATGGATATGAATGAAAGAGAACTAAGAGATATTATTATCGGTGTTGGTTCTAAGGCAAATGGTGTGATGAGAGAAGACCATTTTATAATAACTGTAGCTTCTGAGATTATGGCAATTCTTTGCCTTGCCGAAGATATGGCAGATTTAAAGAAACGTCTTGGAAGAGTTATTGTAGCATACAACGTTGACGGAGAGCCAGTAACAGCAGATGAGCTTAAAGCAACAGGTTCTATGGCTGTTCTTTTAAAAGACGCAATTAAGCCTAATATGGTACAGACACTTGAAAATACTCCTGTTTTCGTTCACGGTGGTCCATTTGCTAATATAGCTCATGGCTGTAACTCAGTAAGAGCTACTAAGCTTGCTATGAAGCTTGGTGACTATGCAGTTACAGAAGCAGGCTTTGGAGCAGACTTAGGAGCTGAAAAGTTCTTTGATATTAAGTGTCGATATGCAGGTCTTAAGCCAGATGCAGTAGTTATTGTTGCAACGGTAAAAGCACTTAAGTACAATGCAGGAATTGCAAAAAATGAACTTGACAAGCCTAATTTAGAAGCTTTAAAGAAGGGCATTGTAAATCTTGATAAGCATATTGAAAACATACATAAGTTCGGCGTTCCAGTTGTAGTTACACTTAACTCATTTATTACTGATACAGAAGAAGAATATGAGTTTATTAAGAAACACTGTGAAGAAGCAGGTTGTGAATTTGCACTTTCAAGAGTATGGGCAGAAGGTGGCGAAGGCGGAATGGAACTTGCAAACAAAGTTCTTGAAACTATCGAAAATAAAGAAAGTAATTTCAAGCCATTGTATGATGATGATATGCCACTTGTAGAAAAGATTGAAACAATTGCAAAGGAAATCTACGGCGCAGATAAAGTTAATTTTGAAGATACAGCTATGAAAGAATTACAGCATATTACAGATATGGGCTTTGCTCATTTCCCAGTGTGTATGGCTAAGACACAGTATTCACTTTCAGATAATCCAAAACTTCTTGGAAGACCAGAACATTTTACTATTAATGTAAGAGAAGTGTATGTAAATGCAGGTGCAGGCTTTGTTGTAGTTATGACAGGTAAGGTGCTTACAATGCCAGGACTTCCAAAAGTTCCAGCCGCTAATAACATTGATTACGATGAAGTTAATGAAAAAATAGTTGGATTGTTCTAATATTATATAACTTAAATCTCATTAGTTTAATACTATCAAGTAAGTCCACGCCACTATTTAATATGTGGTGTGGGACTTGCTTGTGTTAAATAGACTTGTAAGAGTATTCTTATAAATTGTGACTTTGTTATATAAGTAACAAAGCCTTGTAAATATTGTGTTTACTTATTGATGAGATTAAGTCTTTAAATAAAATGCTTTAATTAAAAAGAAAGGAATTTGCCTTATGAAATTATCAGATTTGATTGATATGTTAGATTTTAACATTTTACAAGGAAATGTTGAAACACCAGTTCTATACGTTACATCTAATTCAAAAAATGTTAAGCCATCAACTGCGTTTGTGTGTATTGTAGGAGCAGTAAGTAACGGTCACAGCTACATTTCATCAGCTATTGAAAATGGTGCAAATGCAATTGTAGTACAAGCAGGAGAGGCACTTCCAGAAATTCCACAAGATATTACAGTAGTAGAAGTTGAAAATACAAGAAAAGCTCTTGCATATATGTCAGCAGCTTACTTTGGCTATCCTTCTCACTCTCTTTTTACAATAGGAATTACAGGTACTAAAGGTAAGACTACAACTACATATATGATAAAAAATGTATTAGAAGCGTGTGGTATTAAGACAGGTCTTATAGGTACAATAGAAACTATTATTGGTGATGAGAAAATTCCAGCTTGTAATACAACACCTGAGTCATATCAGATACATGAGTCCTTTGCAAAGATGGTAGACTGTGGTTGTAAGGCAGTTGTAATGGAAGTGTCTTCACAAGGGCTTAAGCTTGATAGAACAGCCGGAATAATGTTTGACATTGGTGTGTTTACTAACCTTGAACCAGACCATATAGGTCCTAATGAACACGCCTCGTTTGAAGAATATTTAAACTGTAAGGCACAGCTTTTTAAACAGTGTAAGACAGGTATTGTAAATGCTGATGATAAACACACAGAGCAGATAATAAAGGATTGTATCTGCGATATTGAAACTTATGGTTTAAGTAAAGATGCTGACCTTAGAGCAGAAAATATCAATCTTTTCCACGAAAGAGGAAAAATAGGGCTTACTTATGACTGCAGAGGTCTTATGAATATGAAAGTCAACCTTTGTTTGCCAGGAAAGTTTTCGGTGTATAATTCACTTTGTGCAATTGCCGTTACAAGACGTTTTAATGTAGATAAAGAAGTACTTGTAAAGACACTTGCCGATGTTAAAGTTAAGGGTAGAATAGAAATCGTTCCTGTATCAGATAGATTTACACTTATGATTGATTATGCTCATAATGCAATGTCACTTCAAAGTATACTTGAAACATTAAAAGAATATGAACCAAATAGATTAGTGTGTCTTTTTGGTTGTGGCGGTAATCGTTCAAAAGAGAGAAGATTTGAAATGGGTGAAGTGTCAGGTCGTTTAGCGGACCTTACAATTATTACATCTGATAATCCTAGATTTGAAGACCCAGAAGCAATTATTGAAGATATTAAGACAGGAATTGCAAAGACTACAGGTAAACACGTTGATATTACAGACAGAAAAGAAGCAATTAAGTATGCGATAAAAAATGCCGAAGATGGCGATATTGTAGTGCTTGCTGGTAAAGGACACGAAGACTATCAAGAAATAAAAGGTGTTAAGTATCCTATGGACGAACGTGTGCTTATAAGTGAAGTAGTAAAAGAATTAAAGGCTGAGGGCTGGAGATAATAATGTATGCAGATATTATAGTGGATATTTCACATGAACAGCTTGATAAGTCATTTCAATATGCAGTTCCAAAGGAATTAGAAAATGATATAGAAGTTGGTATGCTTGTGAATGTGCCGTTTGGGCGAGGCAACAGGAATTTGACAGGTTATGTAATAGAACTTGGAAATGAGCCAAAATACGATGTTAATAAAATAAAATATATAAATAGTATTGTTCCCGATAAAGTTAAAGCAGTAGGCAGAATGATAAAGCTTGCTGCGTGGCTTAAGCACAATTACGGCTCTACTATGAACCAAGCATTAAAAACAGTTATTCCTGTAAAGGAAAAAGTAAAGCTTAAAGAAAAAAAGTCAGTTCGCCTTGCTATAACTAGGCAGCAGGCGGCTGATTATTTAAAGCAGTTTGAAAAGAAAAATGCGACAGCGAGATATAGACTTCTTATGGCACTTATGCAGGAAGAATTAATTGACTGTGACATTATAAAAAATAAACTTAATATATCTATGCAGACAGTTAATGCTTTAGCAGGTCTTGATATTGTTCAAATATGTACAGAGAGTGTCTATAGAAATCCTATCAAGCAAAGTGACGTAAAAGAACAGCGACTAACTCTTAATGCAGAGCAAAAAAATGTAGTAGATACATTTATTAACGATTATGACAAGGGCGATAGAACTACATATCTTATTCATGGAGTTACTGGAAGTGGAAAGACATTGTGTTATCTTGATATGATTGAACATGTAGTTAGTAAAAATCGTCAAGTAATAATGCTTATTCCAGAAATAGCACTTACCTTTCAGACGGTGCAAAGATTTTATAAAAGATTTAAAGATAGAGTGTCTATTATTAATTCAAGAATGTCAAAGGGAGAGAGATATGACCAATTTTTAAGAGCTATGAATGGAGAAATTGATATAATAATTGGTCCACGTTCTGCTTTGTTCACACCATTTCCAAATATAGGGCTTATAGTAATAGATGAAGAACACGAAAAGGCATATAATAGTGAGCAGTCACCTAAGTATCATGCAAAGGAAACAGCAATTTATATAGCAAAGGAACACAATGCGTCAGTTGTACTAGGTTCAGCAACGCCATCTATTGAAACGTATTACCATGCTTGTAATGGAGATTATAAGTTATTTACACTTAATAATAGGGCGTTAGGAAATGCTTTGCCAAAGGTTTATGTAGAAGATTTAAGAGCAGAATTAAAAAATGGTAATCGTTCTATACTAAGTTATAGGCTTCAAAGTCTTATTACTGACAGGTTAAGTAATAACAAGCAGATAATGCTTTTTATTAATAAAAGAGGATATGCAGGTTTTATATCGTGTAGGTCTTGTGGTCATGTTATGAAATGTCCACACTGTGATATTTCTTTAACATATCACAAAAACGGTAAGCTTGTATGTCACTATTGTGGATATGAACAGACATCTGTTAATATATGCCCTAAGTGTGGTTCAAAATATATTTCAGGCTTTAGAGCTGGTACACAGCAGATAGAAGAAATTGTTAAAAAAATGTATCCAATGGCAAGAACTCTTAGAATGGATATGGATACAACTACTGGTAAAGATGGGCATGAGAAGATATTGTCAGCTTTTGCAAACCACGAAGCAGATATTCTTATTGGAACACAAATGATTGTAAAGGGACATGATTTTCCAGATGTAACATTAGTTGGTGTATTAGCGGCAGATATGTCACTTTATTCTGGTGATTATATGGCAAGTGAGAGAACATTTCAGCTTCTAACACAGGCGGCAGGGCGAGCAGGACGAGCTGATACGCCGGGAGAAGTTGTTATACAGACATATACTCCCGATAATTACAGTGTAGAAATGGCAGCTAAGCAGGATTACATAGGCTTTTACAATGAAGAAATCTTATACAGACAGCTTATGGAGTATCCCCCAGTGTTAAATATGTTGAAAGTCAGCCTGTCTTCTAAGAAGGAAGATGAGCTTGAAGAAGTAGCTGAGTATATAAACCTAAACCATATACAATTTCATGGCGATAATATAACAGTATATGCGCCAGTAAATGCAGGAATTTATAAAATAAATGATATATATACTAAGTTTATATATGCAAAGTCACAAAGTTATGAAGTTTTGACAAATTTTAAAGACGAGCTTGAGAAGTTGTCAAGAGATAATATTTTATTTAAAAATATAAATATTCAATTTGACTTTAATTAATATTAGCTAGGTAAAAGCAGATTTTAAATATTTACTTTACTTAATATAATAAAATTAGTTATAAAAATAAATAGATAGAAAGAAGGAAAAACAATGGCAATTAGAAATGTAAGAACAATTGGTGATGAAATATTAACAAAAAAGGCAAAAGAAGTGACAGAAATGACTCCTAGAATACAAGAACTTATTGACGATATGTTTGATACAATGTATGAGTCAGAGGGTGTGGGACTTGCAGCACCACAGGTTGGTATTAGAAAGAGAATAGTTGTAATTGACTGTGGCGAGCAACCTTATGTACTTATTAACCCAGTAATTCTTGAAACAAGCGGTGAGCAGACTGGTTATGAGGGTTGTCTTTCTGTTCCAGGAAAGGTTGGAACTGTTACAAGACCTAATTATGCAAAGGTTAAGGCACTTAATGAAAATATGGAAGAATATATTATTGAAGGTACAGAACTTCTTGCAAGATGTCTTTGCCATGAAATAGACCATCTTGAGGGTAAGCTTTATGTAGACCTTGTAGAAGGTGGACTTAAAGATACTGAAAATGTAGAAGAAGAATAAATATTATTTAAGTTTATATAAATTTTATTTGAATATATTTATTATACTTGATATACTAATAATATTATAAATAAATATTAGACACGATTAAATATTCTACATATCTATTATTTGGAGTAGAATTAATTGTAAGTAAGTGACAAACAATTAAAATTTAGGAAAGGAAAAACTATTTAGATGAACCTATATATAATCAAGCAAATGAATTTATAGGGGTTGTAACAAATCATCTAGCATATACATACATTTGTATATGTTTTTAGTAGCGAAAGAATATGAATGTTGTATTTATGGGAACACCTGATTTTTCAGTTGGCACTCTTGAAGAAATAATTAAGGCAGGGCATACAGTAAGTGCAGTTGTTACACAACCAGACAAGCCAAAGGGCAGAGGTGGTGCAGTTGCAATGTCACCAGTTAAGGAAGTAGCACTTAAAAATGGTTTAACAGTATTACAACCAGTAAAAGCTTCTAATCCTGAGTTTGTTGAAGAATTAAGAGGTTATAATCCTGATGTAATAGTGGTTGTGGCTTTCGGACAACTTCTTCCAAAAGCAATAATTGATATGCCAAAGTATGGCTGTATCAATGTTCATGCGTCACTTCTTCCTAAATATAGAGGTGCGTCACCTATACAGTGGGCAGTAATAGATGACTGTGAATATTCAGGTGTAACAACTATGCAGATGAATGAAGGTCTTGATACAGGAGATATTCTTCTTGTAGAAAAGGTCAAGCTAGATAAAAAAGAAACTGCAGGAAGTCTTTTTGACAAATTAAGTGAAGTTGGTGCAAAACTTTTAGTTGATACATTAAAACAAAAAGAAGCGGGTACAATAAAGCCAGTAGTGCAAAATGACAGCGAAGCAACTTATGTTAAGATGATAAATAAGTCTTTTGGTGAGATAGATTTTAACCTTTCGGCTAAAAGAATTGAGTGTCTTATAAGAGGGCTTAATCCATGGCCAAGTGCATACACACATCTTAATGGAAAAATGCTTAAGATATGGGACGCAGATGTGTGCGAAGATGAAGAAAATTCAACAGATAATGCTGTTGGAACAGTAACAAAAGTAAATAAAAATTCATTTGTTGTAAAGTGTGGTGATGGTTCACTTATAATTAATGAAGTTCAGCTTGAAGGCAAGAAAAGAATGGACGCAGGTTCATTTTTAAGAGGAAATGGTCTTGAAGTGGGAACGGTTCTAAGTAGTTTAAATGCTAATAAGTAATAAAATATTGCGTTAGTTAGCTTACTAAAAACTAGGAAAGGAAAAGTTATTTATATTATTGCTATATAAATAATAGGAAAAGGCTATGATTGGTATGTATATGAGATACGGATATGGATATTATTTTGACCCGACATATATATTGATTATAATTGCAGGTGTTATATCACTTTTGGCACAGCTTAAAGTATCTTCTGCATTTTCGAAGTATTCAGCCGTAAGAAGTATGTCAGGAATGACAGGTGCTATGGCAGCAGAAAAGATTTTATATTCACAGGGAATATATGATGTAAGTATACAAAGAGTATCTGGAAAATTAACAGACCATTATAATCCATCTAATAAGACACTTAATCTTTCTGATGCTGTGTATGGTTCAACGTCAGTTGCAGCCATTGGTGTTGCTGCACATGAGTGTGGTCATGCTATTCAGCACGCAAAAGGATATGCACCACTTTCATTTAGAACAGCGCTAGTTCCTATTGCTAATATAGGTTCACAGCTTTCGTGGGTGTTTATAATTGCAGGACTTATATTCTCATTTAACAGTTTACTTATAAACATTGGTATTATAATGTTTTCTTTGGCAGTATTATTTCAGCTTGTTACACTTCCTGTAGAATTTGATGCTTCTAGCAGAGCTTTAAAGTTATTATCTTCAACGTGTATAATGAATAATTCAGAAGTGTCACAGACAAAGAAAGTATTATCAGCCGCTGCTATGACTTATGTTGCCGCTGCCGCAACAGCAATTTTACAGCTTGTAAGATTGATTATATTATTCGGAGGACGAAATAATCGTGACTAATTCAGTTAATTTAAGAGCGATAGTTCTTGATATTCTTATGGAACTTGAAAAGGAAGATACAATGAGTCATATTGTAATAAGCAATGCACTTTCCAAGTTCCAGTATCTTGAAAAGAATGAAAGAGGTTTTATAACAAGGGTTGCACAGGGAACAATAGAAAAAAGAATTGAATTAGATTATGTTATTAATCAGTTTTCAAAGACACCTGTAAATAAGATGAAGCCAGTTATAAGAAACATTCTTGAAATGTCAGTGTATCAATTAAAATATATGCAAAATGTTCCAGCTTCGGCAGTCTGTAATGAAGCTGTTAAGCTTACAGCTAAGAAAAAGTTTGTTAATCTTAAGGCGTTTGTAAATGGAGTGTTGAGAAATATTTCAAGAAATATCGAAAGTATACAGTATCCAGATAAAAGTAATATCAAACAATATCTTTCAATAAAGTATTCATTTCCAGAGTGGATAATTTCAATGTGGAGTAAGAAATATACATACGAAGATATTGAACTTATATTAAAGGGCTTTGACGAGAACAAAAAGACATATATAAGATGTAATACAAAGCTTACAACTAAAGAAAAGCTAAAAGAAAGCCTTGAAAAGCAAGGAATAACAGTAAATGCAGTTAAAGGTATTGACTATGCGTTTGAAATAGAAGGCTATAATTATATTAGTGATATTGATGCTTTTAATGATGGACTGTTTCAAGTACAAGATATAAGTTCAATGTTAGCAGGTGAAGCTGCTTGTCTTAAAGGTGATGAGTATGTAATTGATGTATGTGCTTCTCCGGGCGGGAAAACTATTAACGCCGCTTTAAAACTTGATACAGGAAGTGTAAGTTCAAGAGATGTGTCAGATTATAAGGTATCGCTTATTGAAGATAACCTTGACCGCTTACAGATAGACAACGTAACAGTTAAAGTACAAGATGCTTCAATTGATGATAATGTATCAAATGGAAAGGCAGATGTAGTTATTGCAGATGTTCCATGTTCAGGACTTGGAATAATAGGCAGAAAGCCAGATATCAAGTATAATTCTAATATAGATAAGATAAAAGAGCTTGTACAACTTCAAAGAAAAATTCTTGGAGTTGTGCAAAACTATGTTAAGCCACAAGGTTATCTTATATACAGTACTTGTACAATTAATAGTGCAGAAAACGAAGAAAATGTAAAATGGCTATGTGAAAATTATCCATTTGAAGTATGTGATATTGATAATATTTTGTCAGACAAAGTTACTAATATGCACAAAGATAATATATATGGTACACAATTACTGCCAGGAATAAATAATACAGATGGCTTTTTTATTTGCAGATTAAGGAGAAAGTAAAATAATGGATTTAGTTGATATAAAGTCATTAAGTTTAGAAGAACTTGAACAGTTTATTGTTGATATAGGAGATAAAAAGTTTCGTGCGGCACAGATATACCAATGGCTTCATCAAAAGCTTGTTACAGATTTTGATGAAATGACTAATATTTCAAAGGGCTTAAGAGAACAGTTAAAGCAAAAGTGCAGGCTTATAGCTTTAGAGCCTGAGAGAGTTCAGGTATCTAAGATAGATGGGACTTCCAAGTATTTATTTAAGCTATATGACAATAACTTGATAGAAAGTGTACTTATGAAGTATCATCATGGTAATTCAGTATGTATATCTTCTCAAGTTGGTTGTCGTATGGGGTGCAGATTTTGTGCTTCAACACTTGATGGAATGGTAAGGTGTTTAGAGCCATCTGAAATGCTTGACCAGATATATACTATACAAAGGTTGTCAGGTGAACGAGTTGATAATGTAGTTGTTATGGGGTCTGGTGAACCATTTGACAATTATGATAACTTGCTTAAGTTTATTAAGCTTTTAAATTGTGAAAAAGGTCTTAATATCAGTGCAAGAAATATAACAGTATCGACTTGTGGACTTGTGCCAAAGATAAGACAACTTGCTGATATGAAGCTTCAAATAACACTTGCAATATCGCTTCATGCGCCAAATGATGAGTTGAGAAAGACAATGATGCCTATTGCAAATAAGTATTCAATATCAGAAATTATGGAAGCATGTCGTTATTATATAGAGCAAACTGGAAGAAGAATTTCTTTTGAATACAGTCTTGTAAAGGGTGTCAATGATACAAAAGAGTGTGCAGACCAGTTAATAGCTTTAGTCCGTAATATGAAATGCCACATAAACCTTATACCGGTTAATCCAATAAAAGAAAGAGATTATGAACAGTCAGAGAAGAAGTCAATTAATGATTTCAAAAATAAACTTGAAAAAAGTGGAATTAATGTTACTATTAGAAGGGAAATGGGTAGAGATATAGATGGTGCCTGTGGTCAATTACGAAAGAGTTATATGGAAGAAAAATAGTATCAAAGAAAAATAAGTCATAAAAGTTGTACTAAAGTTCAACGGAATGGAGGACATAATGAAGGCTCAAGCTGTTACTGATGTTGGACAGCAACGAAAAGTTAATCAGGATTATGTGTATTATACAACAGAAAAGATAGGAAATTTGCCTAATTTATTTTTGGTTGCAGATGGTATGGGGGGACATAAAGCTGGAGATATGGCATCTAAATATACGGTGGAGAGTTTTGTAAGACTTGTAAACGAAACAAGTCAAAAAGACCCTATACTTATATTAAGTGACAACATTAAGACGGCCAATACAATGCTTTTAAAGAAGGCTGATGAGTCAGAAGACTATAAAGGAATGGGAACTACATTTGTTGGAGCAACAATTAATGATAATGTGTTAAGAGTTGTTAATGTGGGAGATAGTAGACTGTATATTATCAGTAATGATATAAAGCAGATAACAAGGGACCATTCTTATGTAGAAGAAATGATTATGCGAGGTCAGATAGATAGAAAACAGGCAAGAACACATGAAAAAAAGAATATTATAACAAGAGCAATTGGAGCAGAAGCTACAGTAGAGCCTGATATGTTTACTGTAGATGTTCAAAAGGGAGATAAAATTCTTATGTGTACTGACGGTCTGTCTAATATGATAGAAGACGCAGATATATTAAAAATAGTAAAAGAAAGTAATGATATAGACGAAGCAGTTAAAGAGCTAGTAATTACAGCTAACGAAAATGGTGGAACTGATAATATATCAGTTCTTATGGTTGAAATATAAAAGTCGTATTTTCGGCGGAATGGAAGATTTTATGTTAAGAAAAGGAATGTTTTTAGCGGATAGATATGAAATTTTAGAGCAGATAGGCACTGGTGGAATGTCTGATGTCTACAAAGCAAAATGTCATAAGCTTAATCGTTATGTTGCAATAAAAGTATTAAAATCTGAATTTAGTCAAGATAAAACCTTTGTTTCTAAATTCAGAGTAGAAGCTCAATCAGCGGCAGGACTTACCCATCCTAACATAGTCAATGTATATGATGTTGGTGATGAGGATGGAATACATTACATTGTAATGGAGCTTGTCGAAGGGATTACTCTTAAAAAATATATTGAAAAGAGAGGAAAGTTACCATATAAAGAGGCAATAAGTATAGCAATACAAGTTGCAAATGGTATGGAAGCAGCTCACAGCCACAATATAGTACATCGTGATATTAAGCCACAAAACATAATAATATCAAAAGAAGGCAAAGTTAAAGTAACAGATTTTGGTATAGCAAAAGCCGCAAGTTCAGCTACGATTAATTCATCAGCAATGGGGTCTGTTCACTATATTTCTCCTGAGCAGGCAAGAGGTGGATATTCTGACCAAAGAAGTGATATATATTCATTTGGTATAACATTGTATGAAATGCTTACTGGTGTAGTCCCATTTGATGGGGATACAACAGTTGCAGTTGCAGTTCAACATATACAAGATGAGATACCAGCACCATCTACATTAGTTGCAGATATTCCTATTGCAATTGATAAAATTGTAATGAAATGTACTCAGAAAAAGACAGAGAGAAGATATCAAAATGCTTCTGAACTTATAGCTGATTTAAAAAAGGCACTTGTAATGCCAGACCAAGACTTTGTTAAAATAGCTCCAATGTATGGAACAGCACCTATAAATAATACTCAAAATATTCAACAAGAAGTAATTAAGCAAGTTAAACCAGTTGAAAGTATAGAAAAAACAGCAAAAGTTGAAAAGGTTGAACCTAAAAAAGCAGATACTAAGAAAAAGTTTTATGACGATGACAAATTAGATGACAATTATGACGATGGCGAAGACGAAGATATAGAAGATTATTACGATGATGATGAAGAACTTTATGATAGAAAAGCAAAAACACCATCAAAAGATATAGACAATGAAAGCAATGATAAACTTGACAAGATGATGAAGTGGATAGGAATGGGAATTGCAGCAGTAATTCTTATTATAACTATATTTGTAGTTGTCAAGCTTGTAGGAGCAGGTGTTTCATCATCTTCAAATTCAAATAAAGAAACTACAACAGCCGAAGAGACTACTACTAAAGATAAGAATAGTGTTAAAGTTCCAGATGTTAAGGGTATGACAGAGTCACAGGCAAAGACAGCTCTTAACAAGGTTAATCTTGGATACAAAGCAGTTTATGAGTCATCTTCAACAGTAGCAGCAGGAAAGATTATTTCACAGGATATAGAACCAGATACTTCTGTAGATAAAAATACTACGATTACAGTAACAGTAAGTAGTGGTGAAGAAACAAAAGCTAATATCACAGTGCCAGATGTTTTAAAGAGGGCAGAAGCAGAAGCAACAAGTGTATTACAAAATTATGGATTTTCTGTAAATACAGATTATGATTATAGTGATACTGTAGAAGCAGGGCTTGTTATAAGTCAATCACCATCAGCTAACACATCATCTCAAGAGGGTGTAACAGTAACTATTGTTATAAGTCGAGGACAAGAAGTTAGAAATGTTACTGTACCTAAAGTAATAGGTCTTGATGAAAGTACAGCAAGACAGACACTTGAGAGTAATGAACTTACAGTCAATGTTAATTATGTTACATCGGCATCAAATGTTGCTTATGGTAATGTTATTTCACAAAATTATAGTGCTGGTGCAACTGTACAGGCAGGTTCTTCAATAACTATTACAGTAAGTCACTATGAACAACCAACAACAACACAAGCACCAACTACAGCAATGCCAATACAGCAGACAACAACAGCAACACAAACAACACAGGCAACACAAGCAACTACACAAGCAACACAGGCAACTACACAAGCCACAACACAGGCAACACAGGCGCAAACAACAACTACAACAGTTGCTAATTAAATAATTAATAGAAAGTTAGAAGAAAAATGCAGGGAAAAATTATTAAAGGAATAGCAGGTTTTTATTATGTTCATGCCAATGGAGTTGTGTATGAATGTAAGGCAAAAGGAGTGTTTAGAAATCGCAAGATTAAACCACTTGTAGGAGATAATGTTGATATAGAAGTTATTGATGATGACAAAAGTAAAGGTAATATTGTGGATATTTTAACAAGAAAAAATGAGCTTATAAGACCAGCATCTGCGAATATAGACCAGGCAATGATTATATTTGCAGTTGCAAATCCACAGCCTAATTTTAACCTGCTTGATAAGTTTCTTGTTATGATGGATTATCAAAGTGTTCCTACAATAATTTGTTTTAATAAAGCAGATTTGATTACACAAGAAGAACAACAAAAGTTAAAAGCTATGTATAAAGAATGTGGTTGTACAGTAATTTTTACAAGTACACTGACTAATCAAGGAATTGATGAAATGAAGGAAAAGCTAGAACATAAAACTACAGCTCTAGCTGGACCGTCTGGTGTTGGCAAGTCGACAATTACTAATCTTATACTTCCAGAAGCCAATATGGAAACAGGAAGTGTAAGTAAGATTGGAAGGGGTCGTCACACAACAAGACATTCTGAGATTTTTAATGTACATGGTGACACTTATATTATGGACACTCCAGGATTTACATCGCTTAATCTTCCTCAAGTTGAAAAAGAGGATATACATTTGTACTTCCCAGAGTATGAAAAGTATGAGGGAACGTGTAGATTTAATGGTTGTGTTCATGTTAATGAGCCAAATTGTAGTGTTAAACAAGCTGTCATTGATGGTGCAATTGATAAGCATAGATATGATAGTTATGTTGATATTTATAATGAGTTAAAGGCACAGAAAAAATATTAAAGCCTTGAAAGGAGTTTATTTATGAATATTTTATCACCATCAATACTTTCAGCAGATTTTAGCAGATTAGGTGAGCAGATTAAGGAAATAGATGAAGCAGGAGCAGAGTATGTTCATATTGATGTTATGGACGGTATGTTCGTTCCTAGTATTTCACTTGGAATACCTGTTATACAGTCAATAAGGCCTGTTACAAAGAAGGTTTTTGATGTTCATCTTATGATAAATGAGCCAATAAGATATATAGAAGAATTTGTAAAGGCTGGTGCTGATATAATTACAATTCATGTTGAAGCTTGTGCCGATGTAATGGCAACTATTGATAAAATACATTCTTTTGGAGTTAAAGCGGGTATAACTCTTAATCCAGATACTCCTGTATCTGCTATAGAGCCATATCTTTCTAAAGTGGAGATGGTGCTTATTATGAGTGTTAATCCGGGCTTTGGAGGACAGAAGTTTATTCCTGCTTCTATTGATAAGATTAAAGAGGTTAAGGGACTTTTGCAGAAAAAAAATCTTGATCTTGATATTGAAGTTGATGGGGGAATTAAGCTTGATAATGTTAGAGTTGTGCTTGAAGCAGGGGCGAATGTGATTGTTGCAGGGTCGGCTGTATTTAAGGATAATGTGGGGGATAATGTTAGGAAGTTTAAGGGGATTATGAGTGTTTAAGTAAGTGACGGAAAAATGGTGTGTATTTTTTATGTCGATGGATAAGTATTAAGGACTTCTAAGATAAGCTGATGAGAACTTTTATAACGGACGGGTCGGAAAAAATGCGACGTCGTGTCGCTTTTTCCTAAATTGCACGTCCTGTGCAATTTACCCTGTTCTTTGACAGCTTATCTAAGAAGTTCTAAATACTTACCATATACATAAAAAATACACACCATTTTTCTGTATTCTGCCCTTAAACTTCTTAATTTTTTGGAGAAGTGTTGGTGGTAAGTTATTTTGATATTGTTATACGTTGAAACGGAAGAGGATTACGTCACCGTCTTTTACAACGTAGTCTTTACCTTCTAGACCTACTAGGCCTTTTTCTTTTGCGGCAGTATATGAGCCGCAGTCTAGTAAATCTTGGTAGTTTACAACTTCGGCACGAATAAATCCACGTTCAAAGTCGGTGTGGATTTTGCCTGCTGCCTGTGGGGCTTTTGTGCCTTTTACGATTGTCCATGCTCTTGTTTCTGTTTCACCCGCTGTTAAGTAGCTGATAAGACCTAATATTCTATAGCTTGCAGCTACGAGTTTGTCAAGACCAGATGAGCTTATGCCAAGGTCTTCAAGGAACATTTTCTTTTCGTCTTCTTCAAGTTCTGAGATTTCTTGTTCAATCTGAGCGCAGATTACAAATACTTCGCAATTTTCCTTTGAAGCCCATTCTCTTACAGCTTGAACATATTTGTTGTTAGCACCGTCATCGGCTAAGTCGTCTTCTGTAACATTAGCAGCAAATATAACAGGTTTAGCAGTAAGAAGATTGTATTCTTTTGCAAGTGCAGCTTCGTCTTCATCTTCAAATTCAAAGTTCTTTGCAAGCTTGCCATCTTCAAGATGTGCAATAAGTCTTTTGATTAATTCACATTCTTTTGCGATTTCTTTGTTGTTGTGAGCGGCTTTGCTTTGTTTTGCTAATCTTCTTTCAAGTATTTCAACGTCTGAGAAGATTAATTCAAGATTAATTGTTTCGATATCACGAATTGGGTCGATAGAGCCATCTACATGAACGATATTAGTATCTTCAAAACATCTTACAACGTGAACGATGGCATCTACTTCACGGATGTTTGCAAGGAACTGGTTTCCAAGACCTTCACCTTTAGAAGCACCTTTTACAAGACCAGCAATATCAACGAATTCGATAACAGCAGGTGTAATCTTTGCTGAGTTGTATAATGCGGCGAGTTTGTTTAATCTTTCATCTGGAACTGTAACAACGCCTACGTTAGGGTCGATTGTACAGAATGGGTAGTTAGCTGACTCAGCACCAGCTTTTGTAAGTGAATTGAAAAGTGTACTTTTACCAACATTTGGTAAACCAACAATTCCTAATTTCATAATGTATACTCCTTTACTTGTTTAACTTAAATTTATAGCAATTCATACATTTCAACATTATATTACAAAAAATGGATTAACTCAACAATTAAATTTATTTGTTATTGGATTGAACCTTTAAGTTGTGAAGATAGTAGGAGTATATAATCAAACACACACCAGTAAAAGTATAATCACATATATTTGTATGCCATCGTCGAACAAGAGTGTTCGCTTCTGTCATACAAATATATGTGCTAGTTCTTTTAATGGTGCATTTATTGGTTATATACTCCTGCTATCTTGACGGAAGTTTATTTGATAAGTTAGGAGAGTTAGATTTGAACTTATAATGTTAATATATTTACTTAACGTTAAAAAGTTTATATATAGAGTAGGTGGAGTGAAAAAATTGTCGAAAATGCGAATTTATTTATAAATTTATAGTTTAAAAATATGGAATGTCAAAGAATTGAGATAATAACAGATAGTTTTTGTATATTTTTTAAAAAAGACTTGTATTTTTTTTGCAAAAAGTATAATATTATCTATAAAGTGGTGCAGAATTGCAAATGACATATTTAAATAGTTTGTTGATATACTCGTTATAATGGCGTATTTGACTGTTGCATAAATGCGAAATCTATTAATGATATATGTTAATGACAGCACAATATTAAAAAAAGAGGAAAAGAGTAATGGAGTTTAAACACAAGTCAGTATTATTAGAAGAAACAATTGAAAATCTTAACATAAAACCTGACGGAATATATGTTGATGGAACTCTTGGTGGTGGTGGTCATTCATATCATATAGCGGAAAGACTTTCATCAAAGGGTCGTTTGATTGGAATTGACCAAGACGCAGATGCTATAGCAGCAGCAACAAAAAGACTAGAGCCTTTTAGTGATAGAGTTACTATAGTCAGAAACAATTATTGCAATTTTGAACAAGTTTTAAAAAGTCTGTCAATTGACAAAGTTGATGGAATTGTGTTAGACCTCGGGGTATCATCATATCAACTTGATACAGCTCAAAGAGGTTTTACTTACAAAGTAGACGCACCGCTTGATATGAGAATGGACCAAAGACAACAGCTTACTGCAAAAGATATAGTAAATACATATAGCGAATTTGATTTGTACAGGATTATAAGAGATTATGGTGAGGACAAGTTTGCTAAGAATATCGCAAAGCATATTGTAGCAGCAAGACAGGAAAAGCCATTGGAAACAACTTTTGAGCTTAATGAAGTTATTAAAGCGGCTATTCCTATGAAGTTTAGGGCAGTAGGTGGACATCCTGCTAAAAAAACATTTCAAGCAATAAGAATAGAACTTAACCATGAACTTGATGTACTTGAAAACTCTATAGATACTATGATAGACCATCTTAATGAAGATGGAAGGATATGTATTATAACATTCCATTCACTTGAAGATAGAATTGTTAAGACAAGGTTTAAGAATTGTGAGAACCCTTGTACATGTCCTAAAGAATTTCCAGTATGTGTATGTGGTAATAAGTCTAAAGGCAAGGTTATTACAAGAAAGCCGATAGTTCCATCACAAGAGGAATTGGAATTTAATAAAAGAGCAAAGAGTTCAAAATTAAGAGTTTTTGAAAGACATTTATAAAAGAAAAAGATTGTAAAATCAAGATATCCTGACAGATATATAAGACTAAAGCTGGTAATAAGTAGTAGTACTATAAAAGTATAAGTAAGCATGGGAGGGTTAATAATGGCACAGCGAAAAGGTAATGGAGTCGTCAAATATGATAATAAAAGAAAGTCAGAGGCATATGTTCGTGGAAATACTGTAAGAAAACTTCATATTGCAGAACCATTTTCAAATGAACCAATGTCACCTGAGGAGTACGTTGAAAAAAGAAAAAGAAGAACAGCTCAAGAAAAGAAAATAAGACGTGCTAATAGAATGAATTTCCTTTATACAGTAGCAGTGTTAGGTGTTGTTGCTTTGATGTTTACAATATGTTATCAATATCTTAATATGCAGGCTTCAGTAAAGAACAGTGCGTCAGAGATAGCACAGCTTGAGCAACAGCTTGCAAAGATAAAAGCTTCTAATGATGAAGAAGAACAAGAGATTAATGCTAGTATCGACTATGATGCGATATATAATACTGCTGTAAATGAACTAGGTATGATATATCCTGAAAGAAATCAAGTTATTACATACGATGCAGGTGTTAGCGAATACGTTAAACAATATCAGGACATTCCTGAACAGGATAAATAATTATATAAATGATTGAATGAAGCTTATTTCGTTAAAATATATTGTTTAATCTTTGATTGTGTGTTAATCTTTTGAAAATTTACAGATAATGAAAAAATATTTCAAATGCTTTTGCAGATGGAATAGTGATGATGACACATGGAGTATATTTAAAAATTCTCAGGAAATGGTGATTTTAATGAACGATAATAATAATAGAGGTAGAACAAGAACTGACAGACAAAGAATGAGCAGACGAAAAGAGAATAAATACCGAAGAAAAAAGGCGATGCTTAAAAGAGTGAATAAGAAATTAAGCGTCGCTTTTGGTATTTTAGCAGTAATGCTTTTAGTGCTTATATGGAGAATAGCATCAATTAATTACAAAGATGGCGATAAGTATTCAAAAGCAGTATTAGACCATCAGTCATATACGTCTACACAGATTTCATATAAGCGAGGTCAAATTCAAGACCGTAATGGAACGGTGTTTGCATATAGCGAAAAAGTATATAATCTTATATTTGACCCAAAGATTGTATTATCTGATGAAAGATTTAAAGAGCCAACACTTAATGCACTAGATAAGTGTTTTGGTTCTTTAGGGATTACTCGTGAAAAGTTAGAAAATATTCTTGCAACAAAGCCCGATAGTAGATATGAACAGTTATATAAGACACTTACAAGTGACCAGGTTGCTGAATTTAAGGATATGTTAAGTGATACAGAGAATAATCCATTTATTAAGGGTGTGTGGTTTGAAGACTCATACATAAGAAAGTATCCATTTTCAACTCTTGCTTGTAATGTTGTAGGTTATGCAAGTAGTGCTAACGGTGGTGAGCTTGGACTTGAGTATTATTATGATGACGAATTGTCAGGTGTTGATGGTGTATCGTACAGTTATGTTGATGACAATCTCGATGTAAAAGAAACGACTAAGAATGCAACAGATGGTAATAACATAGTAACAACAATTGATTATGGTGTACAAAGTATTATTGAAAAACGTATCAAAGCATACAACGATGTGAGTCCATCAAAAACTACAGCAGTTCTTGTAATGGACCCTAATAATGGCGAGGTTCTTGGAATGGCAAGTACACCATTTTTTGACCTTAATCAGCCTAGAAGTCTTACAGGTGTATATTCAGATGAAGCTATTGCAAAGATGACAGATGAACAAAAGTCAGAAGCTTTGTATACAGCATGGAAAAATTATTGTATTTCTAATATTTATGAGCCGGGTTCAACGTTTAAGCCTTTTACGGTAGCGGCAGGGCTTGAAGAAGGAATAATACACGATGGAGATACACTTTATTGTAATGGATATGAAGTTGTTGGCGGATATACAATAAAGTGCCATGTTGCAAGTACAATAGGAAAACATGGTGAATTAACAATAGAAGAAGCTCTTATGCAGTCTTGTAATCCAGCTATGATGCAGATAGCAGCAAAGCTTGGCAATGTAAGATTTGCACAGTATCAATCACTTTTTGGCTTTGGTGCTAAGACTGGAATTGACCTCCCAGGTGAAGAAATGGGTATTACAAAGTCAGAAGATATGATAGAAACTGACGTTGCAACTAATTCATTTGGACAAGGTGTTAATGTTAATATGGTACAGATGGCGGCTGCTTTCAGTTCACTTATTAATGGTGGCAATTATTATCAGCCACACGTTGTAAAAAGAATTGAAAAGCCTTCAGGGGAAGTTGTCAAAACTTTTGATGCTACTTTAGTAAAACAGACTGTAACAAGTTCTACATCACAGTATTTGAAACGTTATCTTAAGTCAACAGTAGATGCAGGCCTTGCTATGAAGGCAGGTGTTACAGGCTATTCAATTGGTGGTAAGACTGGTACTGCGGAAAAAATACCGAGGTCAGACCACAGATGGCTTATATCATTTATAGGCTTTGCACCAGTTGATAATCCTAAGTTTGTAATATATGTAATAATTGATGAGCCTGATGGAACAACAGGAACATCAGGAAGTTCAGGAGATGTGCTTACATTGTCGCATGATATATTAACAGACTTACTTCCATATATGAATGTTTATAAAGATATTCAAGCAGAAGAAGTTGATACATCAGAGGCAGAAGTTGAGCAGACAGTTCATACTGATATAGAGAATTAGGGACTAGGTAAGTAGGAAGATAATTTTATAGTTGATGGATAAAAGCTAAGAACTACTAAGCTTTTGCCATATACTATAAAATGATCTTCCTACTTACTTTTTTGCGTTGACGTTGAGAATATTGGTATAAAATAAACTTTTTTAGTATACATAAAAATAAGATGTATTATAAAAATACATGAGAAAAGATACTTGACATTATAGTAAAATATTACTATTATTAAAATTAGTGTTGTTGGAATGGCGGCGTGAAAAGTTTTAGTAACTGTATTAAAGAATAGGGTTGAAAGGCTTAGCATTATGAATGAGGGTATATTACTTAATAGTTTATTAGAAAGTAGTAGTGATATTGTATGGATTAAAAATACAAGTTTAGAGTATACACATGTTAGTGATACTTTTTTAGAAGCTTTTGAAAAAACAAGAGAAGAAATAATTGGTAAACAAAGAAAAGAATATAGTTTGTTTGAATTTGAAGACCGTATTGATGATTGTGAGATTATTGACAAAGATATAGAGGTCGAAGATGACGAACTTATGATATATAAGGGAAAATATCAGATGTTTCATGTAAAAAGACGAGCAATAAAAGATGAGGATGATAATATTGTAGGTCTTTTTGGAACAGCAACTCTTGATAGACATGCTGAAAGCGCCGGTCATGCTTTTGAACTTGTTATGGAAGATATTCCTTATGGAATTATTGTAACTAATAAGGAAGGTATGATTATAAAGGTCAACAACAGATTAAGTGATTATCTATTAGTTGATGGTGAGATACTTGGGCGTAATCTTTCAGATTTTAATCTTAAGAGAGATAGTCACAAGTATAATGATGCTAAGATAAGTAATGAACAACATTCATTTAATTACTTTGGTAGAGAATACGGCTTTACAGTACAAAGAGTGCCACTCCACGATTTTAATGGAAAGATTGAAGGAGAAGTACTTGTATTAAGTGAGTTATCAGACGAGTATGAAAGAGTAAGAAGACAGTATAATGAAAAGTTTTCTAATGCGTTAAAGAACGCCTATGCTGAGATTATAGAGCTTGATTACCATACAGATAGAGCAAAGTGTCTTTCAGATACAGGACATTTATTTGATTTTAGTGATATGTTTAGAACACAAAAAGAGTCTAATCTTCAAGATTTAAGAAAAGGTATGCGTGAATGTGTACAAAAAGACGATTTAGAAGTATTCGACAGCTTTTTTGAATTTGAGAATATTATTAATTATTTTCATGAGAATTTAAGTACAATGATGGAAACTGAATTAAGAGTACTTAATAGACGAGGAAAATATGGTTGGCTGAGATTTTCTGTATCACAGATAAAGAACAGCAATGGAATTGTTACATATCTTTGCTGTATTAAAGATATTGATGAAGAAAAGAGAGCAGAAAGAGATAGCTTAAGTACAGTATTTAATAGAGGTGCATTTGTTAAGAATGTAGAAAATATTTTGGCTGTAAGAGATAGAGATAGTGCGTGTGCTTTTTATATGATTGATATAGATAACTTTAAGTCAATTAATGATACTTATGGTCATAATACAGGCGACCTTGTTATAAGAAATGTTGGAAAGATTATCAATAACATTTTTTCTAAAAAGGCAGTTCCGGGACGTATGGGCGGCGATGAATTTTCAGTATATCAAGATGGAATAAATGATACATCAACAGTTTATAAACTTGCAGACCAGATAGTTGATGGCGTAAGGAATATGTCAGAGGAAATGAACCTTGATGAAAGTGTAACAGTAAGTGTAGGTATTACAATTGTTACATCGGGAAAAGTTACATTTGACGATATATATCAAGAAGCTGACAAGCAGTTGTACTGTTCTAAGAGAAAGTCTAAGAATTGTTATACAATATCAGAAGTAAAGTTTTAATAAAACATAAAATACAAACCCCATTAGTATATTAGTAGTATGTATTAATATATTAATGGGGTTTTTTATGAAACTGTATGCAAGACATAGAAAAAAGGCACTGGCACTTATAAGCATTGTGTTTGTTGTATTATTTACTCTTATAATAAAACTTATGCAGGTTATGATATTTCAGTCTGAGTATTATTTTACTAAGGCACAAGCCTTACATGAGCGTGAAAGAAATATCAAAGCTTCAAGGGGAAATATTCTTGATACTAATGGTGTGGTGTTAGCTGCTAACAAAACAGTATGTACGATTTCCGTAATTCACAGTCAGATAAAAGATAAAGAAAGTGTTGTTAATATGCTTGTGAATGAACTAGGACTTGATAGACAAGAGGTGCTTAAAAAAGTTGAAAAGATTACTTCTATTGAAAGAATAGCTTCTAATGTAGAGAAAGAAGTAGGAGATAAGATAAGAGAGTATAATCTTGATGGTGTTAAGGTAGATGAAGATTACAAAAGGTATTATCCATTTTCAAGTTTAGCTTCAAAGGTGTTAGGCTTTACGGGAAGTGATAATCAAGGAATAGTTGGTTTAGAAGCAAAATATGACGCATATTTGGCAGGAACTAGCGGACAGATACTTACACTTACAGATGCTTGGGGCGTAGAGATTGATGGTGCAGAAGAAAATAGAAAAGAACCCGTTGCAGGTAATGACTTGTATATAAGTATAGATTATAATATTCAAAAGTATGCTACACAGTTAGCGGAAAGAACTAAGGAGGAAAAACAGGCGAAAAGTGTGTCAATTATTGTAATGAACCCACAAAATGGAGAAATTATGGCGATGGTTAATGCGCCAGAGTATGACCTTAACAATCCTTATGAGCTGAATTTTGAGAGAAGTGAAGAACAGCTTTCAACACCTAAGATGGATCTGCTTAATAATATGTGGAGAAATTTCTGTATAAATGATACATATGAGCCGGGTTCAATATTTAAAATGGTAACAGCAACGGCGGTTCTTGAAACTAAGCAGGCAACACTTAGTGATATGTTTACTTGCTCAGGTTATGCAGTAGTAGGGGATAGAAGAATAAGGTGTCATAAAATAGCAGGTCATGGTACACAAACATTTACGCAGACTGTAATGAACTCTTGTAATCCTGCCTTTATTGAGTGGGGAAGACGTGTTGGAGTAGATAATTTTTATTTGTATATGAGCAAGCTTGGACTGCTTGAAAAAACAGGAATAGATATAGCAGGCGAAGCTTCTACGATAATTCATAAAAAAGAAAATGTTGGAGAAGTAGAACTTGCAACAATGTCATTTGGGCAATCTTTTCAGATAACACCAATGCAAATGTTAAGAGCAGCCTGTGCTATTGTAAATGGTGGAAAGCTTATAACACCACATTTTGCGGTTAAGACAACAGACTCATCAGGAAATGTGGTGCAAGAATTTGCATATAATACACAAGAAAATGCAATAGAAAAAGAAACAAGTGATACAATGCGTGATATATTAAGGCAGGTAGTTGAAGAAGGAGGAGGTAAAAAAGCATATATAGAAGGGTTTTCCATTGGTGGAAAGACAGCAACATCGCAAAAGCTTCCTAGAGGTTCTGGTAAATACATAGCCTCATTTATAGGCTTTGCACCAGTTAGTAATCCAAAAGTAATAGCAATGTGTATAATTGATGAGCCACAGGGAGTATATTATGGTGGAACGATTGCAGCACCAGTAATTAAAGAACTTTATGAAAATATATTACCTTATCTTGAAATATCTGTAGATTAATAGTAAAATATTATAATATGTCTTATAATGTAACACTAATAATATTTAAGAATGGAGATAAGTATGGATTTAAGTAATAAAAAAGTAATGGTAGTAGGTACAGGAATAAGTGGAATAGGAGCAGTAAGTCTTCTTAATAAGGCAGGTGCAGATGTAATACTTTATGATGGCAACGAAAAGCTTGATATTAAAGAAGTTGAAAAAAAGTTAGGGGAAAATAAAGCTCAGATAATAATAGGAAAATTAGACGACAATATAACAGATATTGTAGATTTGCTTGTAATAAGTCCGGGAGTTCCTATTGATAGTGATATTGTACTTAAGTTTAAGCATGAAAATGTACCTGTATGGGGAGAGATAGAGCTTGCTTATAGCTTTGATAAGGGAAAGGTTATTGCTATTACAGGAACAAATGGAAAGACAACAACTACAGCCCTTGTAGGAGAGATAGTAAAAGAATACGAAAATGAAACATTTGTAGTAGGAAATATTGGCAATCCATATACTAAAGAAGTGTTAAAGACTTCAGAAAAGTCATATACTGTTGCAGAAATTAGTAGTTTTCAGTTAGAAACTGTACATAAGTTTCACCCAATTGTAAGCGCAATACTTAATATTACACCAGACCATCTTAACAGACATCATACAATGGAATGTTACGCACAGACAAAAGAGATGATAAGCTATAATCAGAATAGAAAAGATGTGTGTGTACTCAATTATGATGATGAAATTCTTAGAGAATTTGGCAAGAAATGTAGTGCCAATGTCGTATGGTTTGGAAGAATTAACAGACCAGAAGTCGGTGCATTTTTAGATGGCGATATTATAAAGTATACAGATGGCGAAAATGTAGAAGATATGCTTAATGTAAATGATATGAACCTTATAGGTACACATAACTATGAAAATGTTATGGCAGCAATTTGTATTGCAAAGGCAGCCGGCGTTCCAGATGATATCATTATAAGAGTTGTAAAGCAATTTAAGGCAGTTGAGCATAGAATAGAATTCGTAGCTTCTAAAAATGACGTACTTTATTATAATGACTCAAAGGGGACTAATCCAGAGGCAGCAGTTAAAGCAATTGAAGCTATGTCAAGACCTACTATACTTATTGGTGGTGGTTATGATAAAGGCTCTGAATTTGATTTGTATGTTAAGGCATTTAAGGGCAGAGTTAAAAAGCTTGTACTTATCGGACAGACAAGTGATAAAATTGCACAAACAGCAATTAAATATGGCTTTACTGATATTATTAAAGCTGATTCTTTAAAAGAAGTAGTTGATATATGCGCAAGAGAAGCTCAACCGGGAGATGCTGTATTGCTTTCACCAGCATGTGCAAGTTGGGGGATGTTTGATAATTATGAACAGAGAGGCAGAATGTTCAAAGAATATGTAAATGCTCTTTAAAGGCGGAGATATATGGGAAGAAAAGTTAAAAAAGAAGTAAAAAGGCTGTACTTTGATTATAGCCTATTGTTTGTTACAATTTTTCTGGCGGCATTTGGTATTGTAATGATTTACAGTACAAGTTCATATACAGCGCAGATGAATTATGGTTCGTCAGAGTATTATTTTTATAAACAACTTCAATATACATTAATGGGCTTTGTAGTAATGTATATTGCATACAAGATAGATTATCATGTGTGGAAAAAACTGTGGAAGCCAATACTGGCAATTGGTGTAATACTTATGTTTGCGCTTATTCCTTTTGGAACAACAGTAAATGGTGCTAAAAGATGGATACGATTTTTAGGAATAGGTGTTCAGCCTGCCGATGTAGTTAAAGTAGTTGTAATTATAGTTACATCTGTTATGATATGTGCCTTAGGTAAAAATATGCGTAAGTTTAAGTATGTTTTATTGGTTATATTTGCTACAGGTGTTACATTTGCAGGACTTGTATTCGTTATTTCTAATAACTTAAGTAGTGCGATTATTATATTTTTAATACCTTGTGTTATGACTTTCGTGGCATATCCGGGGTATATGATATATGGAGGACTTGCAGGTGTTAGTGCAGTTGCAGGTGTGTTTGGATATAATATACTCACTCAAATAGCACATACAGCAGAGTCTACAGGTGATTTCAGATTTAGACGACTTTTAGTGTGGCTTAATCCAGAAAATTATGCAAGTGGAACGGGATATCAGACAGTGCAGGCTTTATATGCAATAGGTTCTGGTGGGCTTTTTGGTAAAGGCTTAGGCAAAAGTCTTCAAAAGTTAGGATTTATTCCTGAGTCACAAAATGATATGATATTTTCTATTATATGTGAAGAATTAGGACTTTTTGGAGCTATCTGTATAATACTTGTTTTTATGCTTATGTTGTGGAGAATTATACACATATCAAGAAATGCGACAGATTTATTTGGCTCAATGATATCTGTTGGAGTATTTGCACATATAGCAATTCAGGTGGTGTTGAACATAGCCGTAGTAACGAATTTTATACCTAATACAGGTGTATCACTTCCATTTATAAGTTATGGTGGAACGAGTATGGTAATACTGTTATTTGAAGTTGGAATTGTGTTAAATGTTTCAAGTACAATAAAGCTTGAACGATAAAATACTATACTGTGACAATAGTGAATTATTTATTTTTAATACAACATTTTAAATTTACTGAATATAATAATATATAGTATCGACCGGAGGCTGTTATTTTGAGTAAAATCATTATCCGAGGTGGAAAAAGGCTTCATGGCTGTGTTGATATTGCAGGAGCGAAAAATGCAGTATTGCCAATAATGGCAGCTTCGCTTCTTAATAGTTCAGTAACAGTAATTAATAACTGCCCTGACATTGAAGATGTAAGGCAGATGGCAGGTATTTTAAAGTACTTAGGTTGTATAGTAAAAAGAAAAGACAGTAGTATTATTATTGATACAAAAAATGCTGTGAATGCAACTATACCGGGAAGCATAAGTGGAAAACTTAGAGCTTCCTCTATTCTTATCGGGCCATTAATGGCGAGATTTTCTAGTGTTAAGCTTGCACCACCCGGAGGTTGTGACATAGGAGAACGTCCTATGGATATACATCTTAATGCGTTAAAGCGGCTTGGAGCTTTTTGGAGTCTTGGAAATGGTTATATAGAATTGTCAGGAAGGCTTAAAAGTAATGAAGTTGATTTAAGATTTCCGAGTGTGGGAGCTACTGAAAATGTTATTATGGCTTCAGTATTTCTTGTAGGAACAACGATAATATACAATGCTGCAAAAGAACCAGATGTTGTACAGCTATGTAGATATCTTAACGAAGCTGGGGCTTGTATAAAGGGTGCAGGAACAGATACAATTGTAATAAATGGGGTTGATAAACTTCATTTATTACAATACAATATAGATGTAGATAGAATAGTTGCTGGAACATATATTGGAGCTTTAGCAGTATGTGGCGGTAGTATTAGACTTAACAATTGTCATTTTAAAGATTTAAAAGGCTTTATAGATGTATATTGTGGAATTGGGGTAAGATGTGTAGAAAGTGAAGCTGGAATATGTGTTTTTATGAATAAAAGACCTGATAGTATTAATTATATAAAGACACAACCGTATCCTGGTTTTCCTACAGATATGCAGTCTATTATTATGAGTGTATTAAGCATTGCAGATGGGAAATGTATAATACAAGAAGACATTTATGAGAATAGATACAAGACTGCCTATGAGCTGATAAAGATGGGTGCAGATATAAGAATTAAAGAAAAATGTGCATATATAAAGGGCGTTAAAGGACTTATTGGCAAAAATGTTATAGCATCAGATTTGAGAGGAGGAGCGGCACTTATAATAGCAGGACTTAATGCAATGGGAATTACAGTGATTGAAAAAGCTGAATATATATCACGAGGATATGATGATGTGTGTGGTAATTTAAGAAAACTTGGAGCAGATATAATATGGCAAGACAACTAAGGAATAATAAAAAGAGCAACAGTAATAAAAAAGTTATTGTGCTTATTGTCGCAATTATTATTGCAGTTATTGGTACTGGTATATACTTTGGGTTTAGAGTTGTGCAGATTAATTATTCAGGCAATAAGCACTATACAAATGAAGAAATGAATGATTATATATTTGGAACACCAAATCCTAATGCACTTATATATTATTTGTTTGGAGACAAGAAAAAGACAATACCATTTATACAGAAATACGATATTGAGATAAAATGGCCTGACAAAATGGACATAATTGTTTATGAAAAGCCAATAGTAGGTTATATAAATTATATGGGCTGTAATATGTATTTTGACAAGGATGGAATTGTAGTTGAAAGCACATCTAAGACATATTCAGGAGTTCCAGAGATAGCAGGACTTTCTTTTAAGTCTATTGTACTTGACTCAAAACTTGATGTTGGAAACGATGATGTATTTTCAAGGATACTTGAGATTACGCAAGCCTTTGATAAGTATGAGCTTGATGTTAAAAAGGTTTATTTTGACTCGTCATATAATGTGACATTGTATGTTGGTGATGTTAAGGTTGTACTTGGAAGCTGTGAAGAAAGTATGGATAAGCTCTATACTCTAAAGCAAATGTATGACAAGCTTGAAGGACTTAAAGGGACATTATATATTGATAATTACGATGGTAATTCTTCATCAATAATATTTAAAAAAAATAATTAATGTTTAAAATGACAAAAAGCTATTGAAATTTTGGTATAAAAATTATATTATAATAATTAATGTAAAATGTAAAGTTTGAAGGAGGCAAAACCCTTGTTAGAGATTATGACAAACGAATCAGAGTCATCAGCTAAGATAATTGTTGTTGGTGTTGGTGGAGCTGGTAATAATGCAGTTAATAGAATGATAGATGAAAATATAGGTGGAGTAGAGTTTATCGGAATTAATACAGATGGACAGGCTCTTAAGTTTTGTAAAGCACCAACAGCTATTCAGATTGGGGAGAAACTGACAAAAGGTCTTGGTGCAGGAGCGCAGCCAGAAATTGGTGAAAAGGCAGCAGAGGAGAACGTAGAAGAACTTACACAAGCAATCAAGGGAGCTGATATGGTCTTTGTTACTTGTGGTATGGGTGGTGGAACAGGAACAGGTGCAGCACCAGTTGTCGCTAAGATATCAAAAGAATTAGGAATATTAACAGTTGGTGTAGTTACTAAGCCTTTTAAGTTTGAAGCTAAGAAGCGTATGACTAACGCAATAGCAGGTATTGAAAAGCTTAAAGAAAATGTTGACACTCTTATTGTAATCCCTAATGATAAACTCCTTGAAATCGTTGACAGAAGAACAACTATGCCAGATGCCTTAAAGAAGGCTGATGAAGTATTACAGCAGGCTGTACAAGGTATAACAGACCTTATTAATGTACCAGGTCTTATTAACCTTGACTTTGCTGATGTTAAGACGGTTATGCTTAATAAGGGTGTTGCTCATATTGGTATTGGTAGTGCGTCAGGAGATGACAAGGCAGTTGAAGCTGTTAAGCAAGCTGTTACAAGTCCACTTCTTGAAACAACTATCGAAGGTGCTTCACACGTTATTATTAATATTTCTGGCGATATCAGTCTTATTGAAGCTAATGAAGCCGCAAGTTATGTGCAAGAGCTTGCAGGTGATGACGCAAATATTATATTTGGTGCTATGTATGATGAAAATGCAACAGACAGTGCTACAATAACTGTCATTGCTACAGGTCTTGAAGATGGTAATATTAATAATGCTATGGCCGGCTTTAGTGCTAAGGCACAGACAGCAGCTAATAAGCCTGTAAAGCCTGCTTATTCTTATTCAGGTATTCCTTTACAGCAGCAGCTTACATCACAGAATGTACCACATGAAACTGAAGCAACATTTAGACCAGAAAGAAGTGAAAGTCAGCAGCAACTTTCAGGACTTAAAAATCCTGGTCAAGTAACAAGTAATGTTAAGGAAAAAGGAATTACTATTCCTACATTTCTTCAGAGAAACAAATAATGTGTTAATACATATTTAGAATATTTATAATTAAGCCTTTGCTTTTATTTTATGCAAACAACGAGTTTTTAATAGTTGAAGTTTAAGATAAAAGCAGGGGCTTAATTTTTTTATACAAACAACAAAGTGTGTGGTTGTACAATAATATTTATCTTTGTTAGTATTTTAACTATGCAGGTTTTAAGGGAATTTTACAAATTATAGTAAATATTGTCGAAATATTTAGAATTGTGCGCAAAACACAAACAAATGTATAAAATTGTTAAAAAATTTAATAAACATTTCTGATTTTGACAAAATTCACCCTCTAAAAGAACTATAATACATCATGTCAGGAGGTGATATACTAGTTGAGATTTATTTAGATGTTTTATTTGGTATAAATTTTATAATGGACTTTTTGGTGATATTTATTGTAAATAAAATCTGTAAGTATGCTGCCACATATTTTAAGATATTTATTTCTGCTGCGTTTGGAGCAATATGGTCTGTTATAGCTGTGATAATGCCGATAAACATCAGATGGTTTATTAATATATGTACATACATTTTAGTTAGTTATGTGATGATTAGAATATGTGCAGGGAGATGTGGAATAAAGAGTGTTATAAAAGGTGTTGGTATACTGTATGCAGTAACATTAACGCTTGGGGGAGCGATACATGTTTTATACTATTATACATATACAGGGTGGTTGATTAAGCATATTGTTGTTCGTGATAACCGTTTGATTATATTTGTATTAATATCAGTAGTCTTAGTTGTGTTAATATATTTAGAATTGATTAGAGCTAAAACTTACAATTCGTGTAAGTGCCACCTTATATGTGTTATAAGCGGTGAAAAAGTGGAAATGATGGGATATATAGATACGGGGAATGTCCTTATAGACCCAATATATAAAAAACCGGTTACAGTTGTTGAAAAAAGCATGTTTAGTAACATTCTTAGCAAGATAAAAGATTATACTACAGTAAAATATCACTTAATACCATTTAATTCATTGGGGTGTGAACATGGTCTAATGGAGGTTATTGCTGTAGATACTATGTACATATATTATGGAAGTAAAAAGGAAACCATTAATGGAGCGTTAGTGGGATTGATAACAGGAAAGCTGTCTACAGATGGGGAATATACAGCACTGATTAATTCTGCGTATGCTATAAGTGGTAAGGTCTAGTTTAAAGTTTGGCGGATATTGCAGACTATAATAAGAAAGTTAATCTATAATGGCAGGTTATAAAATATTTTTAAGGATTAGTATGAATTAAGTAAAAAAAGTGTATGATATAGGAGGCAGCATGGTTATTAAAGTATCGGTTCCAGAAAGATTTCAGTTTAAGGTTATACCAACAATTAAAAATCTAATGGTGTTAAAACAGGGAGATGTACATTATATAGGGGGAACGGACGTACTCCCAGTTCCATTAGAAGCAGATGAGGAGGCAGAAGCTATTGCAGGTCTTGGCGGGGAGAAAGACCAGCAGGTGAAAACTTCACTTATAGAACATAATTTAAGGCTCGTGGTGTACATAGCTAAAAAGTTTGATAATACAGGAGTTGGTGTTGAAGATTTGATTTCAATAGGAACAATAGGTCTTATTAAAGCAATTAATTCATACAACCCTGATAAAAATATTAAACTTGCAACATACGCATCAAGGTGTATAGAAAATGAAATACTTATGTATCTTAGAAGAAATAGTAAAACAAAAGCAGAGGTTTCGATAGATGAACCTTTAAATGTGGATTGGGACGGTAATGAGCTTTTGTTATCTGATATTCTAGGAACAGAAGAAGATATTATATATAAGGATTTGGAAAATGAAGTTGAGAGGAAAATGCTCAGTAAAGCAATAGAAAAGCTATCGGAAAGGGAAAGGATAATAGTTGATTTAAGATATGGATTAAGTTCCATTGATGGAGAAGAAAAAACACAAAAAGAAGTTGCGGATATGTTAGGAATTTCACAATCATATATATCAAGATTGGAAAAAAAGATTATAAAAAGATTAAAAAAAGAGATGATTAAAAGTATATAATGCAAAAAGTAAAAAAGTCAGGCAAAATTTGCTTGACTTTTTTTAGTATGTTAGGGAAAATAGAAATATTGTGATATAGTAATTCAGAAATGGAGTTGAAGATATGGCAACACGAAAAGCACCAGTAAAAGTTAATAAAAGACGGCATAAAAGAAAAAGAAGTTTTAGATGGGATAAATTTATTGCCATAATTTTATTTGTAGTAGTAATTGTATTTGCATGTATAATATATAATGACATTTCGACTGGATTATTGACAATAAATAAATAGTATATGTTGCTATGTGGAACAATTAATTAATTTTCACACATAAACAAATCACAGAATGATTATTTGTGTATGACGATAGAATGTAATTTAAAGGAGAAGTATATGTCAAAAATAAATCAGAAGAACATAAGAAATTTCTGTATCATTGCACATATTGACCATGGTAAGTCAACACTTGCAGACAGAATTATTGAAAAAACAGGACTTTTAACAAGTAGAGAAATGCAGGAACAAGTTCTTGATAATATGGACCTTGAAAGAGAGAGAGGAATTACAATCAAGGCACAGACTGTAAGAACTGTATATAAGGCACAAGATGGTGAAGAATACATTTTTAACCTTATTGACACTCCGGGTCATGTCGATTTTAACTATGAAGTATCAAGAGCGCTTGCTGCTTGTGATGGCGCTATACTTGTAGTTGATGCAGCACAAGGAATAGAAGCTCAGACTCTTGCAAATGTATATCTTGCGCTAGACCATGACCTTGATGTATTTCCAGTTATTAATAAGATTGACTTGCCTAGTGCCGACCCACAAAGAGTTATAGACGAAATAGAAGATATAATTGGAATAGAAGCTCAAGACGCGCCTAGAATATCAGCTAAGAACGGTATCAATATAGAAGAAGTATTAGAGCAGATAGTAACAAAAATTCCAGCCCCAGTAGGTGATGAGAACGCACCACTTAAGGCGTTAATATTTGACTCACTATATGATGCTTACAAAGGTGTAATAATATTCTGCCGAGTAAAAGAAGGTACTGTAAAGAAAGGTACTAAGATTAGAATGATGGCAACTGGCGCAGTAGAGGAAGTTGTAGAAGTAGGATATTTTGGCGCAGGACAGTTTATTCCATGTCAAGAGCTTACAGCAGGTATGGTAGGATATATTACAGCAAGTATTAAAAATGTAAGAGATACACGAGTAGGTGATACAGTAACAGACAATGAAAGACCTTGTGATGAGCCACTTCCGGGTTACAAGAAGGTCAATCCTATGGTGTACTGTGGTTTATATCCAACAGATGGTGCAAAGTATCCTGACCTTAGAGATGCGCTTGAAAAGCTTCAGTTAAATGACGCATCACTTCAATTTGAGCCAGAAACATCAATTGCCTTAGGCTTTGGTTTTAGATGTGGTTTCTTAGGCTTATTACATCTTGAAATTATTCAAGAAAGACTTGAAAGAGAGTATAACCTTGACCTTGTAACAACAGCTCCGGGTGTTATTTATAAGGTGCATAAGACTAACGGAGAAGTAATTGACCTTACTAATCCGTCAAATATGCCTGACCCATCAGAAATAGATTACATGGAAGAACCTATGGTAAGTGCAGAGATTATGGTTACAACTGAATTTGTAGGTTCAATTATGAAGCTTTGTCAAGAAAGACGAGGTGTATATAATGGAATGGAATACATCGAGCAATCAAGAGCTTTATTAAAGTATGACTTGCCACTTAATGAAATAATTTATGATTTCTTTGACGCATTAAAGTCACGCTCAAGAGGTTATGCTTCGTTTGACTATGAAATGAAAGGTTATGAAAGGTCTAAGCTTGTTAAGCTTGATATTCTTATCAACAAGGAAGAAGTTGACGCACTTTCATTTATCGTATTTGAAGGAAGCGCAGAAGAACGTGGAAGAAAGATGTGTGAAAAGCTTAAAAAAGAAATACCTAGACAGCTCTTTGAAATACCTATTCAGGCAGCTATTGGAAGTCGTGTAATCGCAAGAGAAACAGTAAAGGCACTTAGAAAAGACGTTCTTGCAAAATGTTATGGTGGTGATATTTCAAGAAAGAAGAAGCTTCTTGAAAAGCAAAAAGAAGGAAAGAAGCGAATGAGACAAGTTGGTAATGTAGAAATACCACAGAAAGCATTTATGAGTGTGTTAAAGCTTGATGAAGAATAAAAAAGATTTGGGGATATATATACATATCCCCTTTTGTAAACAAAAATGTATTTACTGTGATTTCTTGTCTGGCAGGGCTGACGATTCAACTAAGGAAAGCTATGTAAAGGCTTTATTAAATGAGATAAAGAATATTGCTAACATTTATAAAGCTACTATTGACGATTACAAAGTAAGAACTGTATTTTTGGGCGGTGGAACTCCATCAGTTATAAATGCTGATTATATAAAAGAAATAATGGAGTGTCTTTATAATACATTTGATGTATCAAAAAATGCAGAGATTACAATTGAATGTAATCCGGGTACATTAGATAAGGTTAAGGCTGACACATATAAAAGCTGTGGGATTAATAGAATTAGCTTTGGACTTCAATCAACAGATAATAATGAGCTTAAAATGTTAGGAAGAATACACACCTTTGAGAAGTTTAAGGAGAGTTTAAGCATTGCCAGACAAGCAGGCTTTGACAATATTAATGTTGATATAATGTCAGCACTTCCGGGACAGACTTATGCTTCTTATAAAAGAACTCTTGAAAATGTAATTGCTTGTGACGTTGAGCATATATCGGCGTACAGTCTTATTGTTGAAGAAAATACACCGCTTTATGATAAGCTTGATACAAACTATCCACCACTTCCTGATGAAGATACGGAAAGAGAAATGTATTACTGTACTGAACAGCTTCTTGGTAATGCTGGGTTTAACCACTATGAGATATCTAATTATGCAAAGCCTAATTATGAGTGTAAGCACAATCTTTCTTATTGGGAAAGAACGGATTATCTAGGTTTTGGAATAGGTGCAGCTTCACTTTTTGAAGAAATCAGACATACTAATATATCGGATATAGATAAGTATATAAGTCTTAATAAATGTGAACTTGTTTTTTCGCAGGATAGTTATAATGATTTGAATAAATCGGACATAAGTAACTTTGATGTTAAGAAGTGTTCTAAGGCTTATTATAAGAGGGAATTGTGGGAAGAAGAAAGTGAACTATCTGTTAGTGAGCAGATGGAAGAATTTATGTTTTTGGGACTTAGAAAGCTTAAGGGGATAGAAAAAAGTGAATTTAAGATGTGCTTTGGGGTTGATATTTATGAAGTGTATGGTGAAGTGATTGAACAGAATGTTAATAAGGGGCTTTTGACGGATAAAGGAGATAGAATATGCCTTACTGATAGGGGGATAGATATTAGTAATACGGTTATGGCTGATTTTATGATATAAGGCTTGAATTTTTGTATTTTGCGTTGGTTTAGGTTTCTATGGGATAGCAGGAGTATATAAGCATACACACACCAGAAAAAGAACAACAGGTTATATTTATATGCCATCATCGAACAAGGGTGTTCGCTGTTGTCATACAAATATAACTTGTTGTTCTTTTTAATGGTGCATTTAATGCTTATATACTCCTGCTATCCTTATGGTAGGTTGTTGGGCGCAAAATACAAAAATTCAAGCTTGGTGGGAGTGAGTGTTGATAGAAGAATATAGCTAATTGTTTTCTAGCTTAATACTTATATGTTCTTAATATCTTTTATTATAGGTTGTTAGCATAAAATGCAAAAATTCAAGCTTGCAGGAGTGGGGATAGAAAAATATAATTATTTTAGTAGTTTGGTAAATTGTCTTGGTGTAATTCCTGTATAGGCTTTAAATTCTCTTTGAAAATGTGCTTGGTCGCTGTAGCCGTTTATGTTGTAGATAAATTCACAGTTGTTTCGGTTAGGGTTTTCTATTATTTGCTTGAGTGCATATTGGAAACGTATGAATTTGCAGTAGTCTTTTGGGCTGTATCCGAAGGTGGTGGTGAATATTCGACTTATGTGGCGTGTGGAATATCCAAACATATCGGAAAGTTGTGAAATAGTTATACAGCCATTAGCTGTTTTTATTGTATTCATAATGTTTTGTGTATTTTCTGGAATTGTAAAGTTCTTTTTGCTTTGATTAAGAAATTCGCAGAAGTATGTTACTTTTTCAGAAAATGATTTTGAAGCTTTTAATTGATTACATAGCTTGTATTCAAAGGAATTTTCTATAGGTGTATAGTTGATTACATCGGAAAACATATCGGCAGGTTTGGCGTTAGTGCGAATATTTTTGTTGAAGAAGCACACGTTATCATCAAAACGCACACAAAGATAGTTGTCGAACTTATCTATTGTTAAATTGAATTTTTTATTAGATGGTGCGACACAATAAAATTGTGAATTGTTATCGTTATTGTTATAACCGATAATCCATTCACAATAAGGTGAGGCGATAAATTCAAGGAGAACGTTGTCATTTTCTTGTAAATCAGAAGTGTTAATATAATAATTATTGTAGTCATTAAATGTATATTCATATATTAACATATTAGCAGGAATATTTAAAAATGTCTGATTGGCATTACATTTATTAAGAAAATTATCAATAAATGGTTGGATAAATTGTAAATTGTTAAACATATTGTATCTCCGTTCTTAAAATATGATTTATTTAGCTTAATTATCTTAAGTATAAAATAATAATAAACTTTATATTAAAAAAGTCAATACAATATGTCCGATTTTTTCAATATTTTTTAAAATGAGAATGTATAATAAACACCATAGTTGAATAAGCAATG